>JAIOSM010000209.1 GCA_021107575.1 Desulfobacteraceae bacterium
ATTTGTAAATAAACATTATATTACACTATTTAATCATAATAAAAGTCTGTGAAAGTGATCATACTCATAAGTAAAGGTTACGCCTGCTACATTATTTATAAATTCTAAGATATCTCCTGCTTTAGAATAAATATAGTGCTTGTTCTGGATACTTTCAAAATCATAATAGGTATTAATAAAATTTATTCTGCCTGTTTCATAATCATAATATGTGATAGTACCATTTTGATTGTGAAAGGATACAATTTTACCGAAAGGAGAATACTCGGATATGCTTGAAAGAGAGAAGGAGGCATTGAGATTATTATTCATAGCTTTTAAAAGATTTGTCTCTGGATGATATTACAACTGAACAGCTTGTTTCTAAAGTAAGAGATACATTGCCTGAAGGAAAAGGAGATATTATTATGACACTTGCAGAACAACTTAGGAACGAAGGTCGGGAAAAATGGCTTGGGCAAGGTCTCGAACAAGGCCTCGAATTTGCTATTGATATGAAATATGGTGATACACCTGATACTAAATCAGCCATATCCATCATAAAAAATATTAAAAATATACATCAATTAAAAGCAGTACAAAAATCCATAAAGAAAGCTAAAACAGCTTCTGAACTTATTAGTTTGATTAGCATGCAGGTATCATTACTGATAAATCAAATATAATTATTGACTTCTGTTCAGACTTTTAACCTTTTTTAATTTTGCATGATGTCACCGGAATTTTAACTCTTTTCTTTAAATTCTGGATGCCTTTCAAAAAAGCCCTTCAATTCTTCTAAATGTCCACCGCATTTATTGCATTTGTGTTCTTCTAAATGATTAAGAATAGATACTTTTCCACAATGCGGACATTTTAAATTATATTCTTTATAAGGTTTGCTCTTAATTGATTTAAATAGAACATATGAACCCCAAAGGATAAACAAGGGTCCTGCAATCCATCTAATATTTGTTAAATTAACAGCAAAGCTTGGATCAGTAAAAGGCATTCTGAGATGTACTCCGAGGAAAAATATAGTTAACAATCCAAAACTAATTAAAAGGATTCCAAAAGCTATAAAAGCATACCTATCTTCCAATTGCACGATTCCTTATAAATTTATTTTCTTATCATATAGTACTTATTAACGCTCTCCTAAACCAACACATCCAGGAGTTGATTCATGATCATTAGAACTAACACTCATACCTCCACTATCAGTATCAAATCCACTACTATTACTATCACCTTTACTATTTACCTATTATTGCACCCAAAATATTTTTACCAAACGCTGTAAATCTCCTAAAATTTGTTCCGGGATAAGAAGCGGCTGGTGAAATTGCCTCTATTGCATCAGTCACCTTTTAATTTGTGTCTGCATTTATCTTTGAGATAGCATTATAAAGGGCATTTCTAGCTGCTTTGGCAGCAGCAAATATAGCATGTGAAGAAAATGTCCCCTTAAGTGCTATAGACAAAGCCCCGATTTCATCTGCTGGAGTAGCTATGGCTAACGCGACTCCCGCAACTACTCCAACTACTTTTGCAGTTTGTTCCATTTCAGGAGTTAACGTTGGATTGGTGATTGTATTGAACATAGCCATGAATCCCTGACCGAAATAATGATTGGTTATATTGTTTTCATAAAGATGCCCTCTATGATCAGTATACTTTATAGGATTATTTAGGCAATATGTATATCGGTTAAAACTCTGAGGATTGAATGGATTGGGTACAATAGTATCAGCCATTATAAACTGTCCAAGTACAGGGTCATAAAGTCGTGCATCATAATTATAAAGACCAGTACCTTCATCCTGCTCCTGGTCTGTGAATTTATAAGAACTGTTTTGTAAAAGATCATTTGGATTCTTATCTCCACCATAGGGTAAATATTGACTCATTGCAAGAATATTTCCTGCTCCATTGCTTAAAGCAGTTGTGGAACCAAGATGATCCTTGTGAAAATATGTTATATCTGCATTTGTTATTTTGGCAACTCTTAAGTTGCCTGCAAATATGCAGTGTCTCAGGTTGTCGGCTATATTAAAGGGAAAAGTGCAATACATATTGCCAGAACGTATGCGGGACGGCGGCATAATTTCACAGGTCAAAATTTTTGGGCACAGGGTTATTTTGTATCGACAGTTGGTCGAGATGAAGAAACGGTAAAAAAATATATCAAGAAACAAGAAGAGGTTGATCGGAAGGTCGACCAGTTGAAATTATTTTGACCACCTTTAGGTGGTTCATGGTTTTATGACCGCTTTGAGCGGTTCACAATACAAGCCTCCGGCTTTGCCGGAGGTCATTGACTAAAAACCATAAACTGATGTTCACTGGAAGCCTTTGCTTTTTTATAAAGCGGGTCAGGTTTTTATAAAAATATTGATTGATTTGTTAAGTTTATAGATTAAATCTTGTGGGAAAAGATATTAATTGGTATGAGTATGAAGTTAATAATTAAAATTTTTATAGAGACAATTTATTTAATTTATTCTTAAATAAGAAAGGGGGCGCAATGACTGAGCTTATTGATGTTAAGGCAAGAGAAATACTTGATTCCCGGGGCAATCCCACTGTTGAAGTGGATGTTGTTTTAGCTTGCGGCGCAAAAGGCAGTGCAGCTGTGCCATCAGGTGCTTCCACAGGGACAAGAGAAGCACTGGAAATGAGAGATCATGTCGAGGGAAGGTATCTGGGAAAAGGCGTGCTCAACGCAGTTACTAATGTTAATGAAGTTATTGTTCCTGAGATAATTGGGTATGATGCCATGGACCAGGCAGGACTTGACAGAACAATGATTGACATTGATGGTACTGAAAACAAGTCAAGGCTTGGGGCTAATGGGATCTTAGGCGTTTCAATGGCTGTGGCCAGAGCTGCTGCCCAGGCAGTTGAACTGCCCTTGTATAGATATATCGGCGGAATAAATGCAAGAGTTCTTCCTGTGCCCATGATGAATATTATTAATGGGGGCGCCCATGCTGCTAATAATTTAGATATTCAGGAATTTATGATTTTACCCTATGGTGCGGATTCTTTAACTGAATCTGTTCGTATGGGTGCAGAAGTATTTCATAATTTAAGGAAGATTCTTAAAAAAGCAGGATTGAACACAGCAGTTGGGGACGAGGGTGGATTTGCTCCTGATCTAAAATCAAATGACCAGGCATTTGAGTATATTACAGATGCCATTGAAGTTGCCGGATACAGACCTGGTAAAGATATTGGCCTTGCAATTGATGCTGCAGCAAGTGAATTTTACAAAGATGGCAAATATGTTTTTGGATCTGAGGGGAGAGAACTTACTGCTGTTGAGTTGATTGATTATTATGAATCCTTGACTAAAAAATACCCTCTTTATTCCATAGAAGATGGCCTTGCCGAAGATGACTGGGATAATTTTAAACTTTTAACTGATCGACTTGGAGATTCTGTGCAGATAGTTGGGGATGATATTTTTGTTACAAATCCTGATATCTTTAAAAAAGGTATTAACGACGGCGTAGGAAATTCGATTCTTATAAAACTTAACCAGATCGGAACCTTAACTGAGACCTTGGATACTATTCAGATGGCAAAACAAGCAGGCTATACTACTGTTGTATCTCACAGATCAGGAGAGACAGAAGATGCGTTTATTGCAGATCTGGCAGTTGGTATTAACAGTGGGCAGATAAAGACTGGTTCTCTTTCAAGAAGTGACAGGGTTGCAAAGTATAATCAGCTTATGAGGATTGA
>JAIOSM010000420.1 GCA_021107575.1 Desulfobacteraceae bacterium
ACAGCAGAACTTATAGCTCCCATAGCAATGGAAAAAGAGTTAAGATTTGCAGTAAGAGAAGGTGGACGTACCGTCGGTGCCGGTGTTATCGGCGAGATAATTGAGTAGGTTAGGATAATTTAGCAGGTTTAGAAAGAAAAATAGTTATGATAAAGACCAAAATAAGAATTAGACTAAAAGCATATGATCATAAGCTTCTTGATCAGTCAGCACTGGATATCGTTGATACAGCCAGAAAAACAGGAGCAAGGGTAATAGGTCCGGTACCTCTTCCAACCATAATAAATAAATTTTGTGTTTTGCGCTCACCCCATGTTAACAAGAAATCTCGGGAACAGTTTGAGATAAGAACACATAAAAGAATGATGGATATAATGGAACCAACCCAGCAGACTGTAGATTCATTAATGAAACTTGACCTTTCACCTGGTGTGAATGTTGAGATTAAATTATAGTTTTAATGACAGGGAATGAAATGAGCACAGGGATATTAGGTAAAAAAATTGGTATGACAAGTATTTTTGAATCTGACGGTAGACTTGTTCCGGTTACAGTCGTGAAAGTAGGACCATGCGTTGTCACCCAGATTAAAAATATGGAAACAGATGGATATAAAGCCCTCCAGCTTGGATTTGAAGAACTTGCCGATAGAAAAATAAATAAACCTAAAGCCGGACATTTTGCAAAAAGTGGAGGTAAAGGGTTCTCAACATTGCGTGAGTTTAGAGTGGAGAATACAGATGACTATGAGCTTGGGCAGGTTGTTGGTCTGGATATATTTTCAGTAGGAGATAAACTTACTATATCTGGTATCTCAAAAGGACGTGGTTTTCAGGGTACTATTAAAAGACACGGGTTCAGCCGTGGACCGGAAACTCATGGTAGCCGGAATCATAGAGCACCTGGTTCCATAGGGCAAAGTGCCTGGCCTGCAAGGGTTATTAAAGGCAAGAGAATGCCTGGGCATATGGGCACAGACAGAGTAACTGTAAAGAATTTAAAGGTTGTAGATATAAAACCTGAAGAGAACGTAATATTGATAAAAGGCGCGCTCCCAGGATCCAAGACTGGTATTTTGGAACTAAGAAAAGCTAAATAGCTTTTAATCGGTACCTTTTAAGTAAATAATACACAGGGCCGCAGGTATTGCATAATCAGTCGCAGTGATGTGCGGTCTTAAATTTTGTAAAGAGGAAAAATATGGCTGCTGTAGAAGTTGTAGACAGAGCAGGTGAGAAAGTTTCGAAAATTGATCTTTCTGATGATGTATTTGAAACACCTGTTAAAAAGAGTGTTCTTCATGATGTTGTGAGAATGCAGCTTGCTAAAAGGAGATCTGGTACTGCAAAAGTGAAAGGCAGATCTGAGATTGTTGGCAGTACAAAGAAACTATATAGGCAAAAAGGAACTGGTAACGCACGTTCCGGAGATGTCAAATCCCCTCTTCGCAGAGGCGGAGGAGTAATTTTTGGACCTAGCCAAAGATCGTATTTTTATAAAATTCCAAAAAAAGTAAGATTAAAAGCTTTAAAAATGGCTTTAAGTTCTAAGCTTGAGTCAGGAGAGCTTTTGATCATCGATGATTTAAAGCTTGACAAAGTAAAAACAAAAGAATTTGTACAAGTTCTTCAAAATCTTAATCTTAAGAAAGTCTTAATTGTTTTTGATCAGGATGATCAAAACGTGGTTTTGTCTGCTAGGAATATCCCTAATGTGAAAGTGATTAAACCTGCCGGGTTGAATGTTTATGATATTTTAAAATATGACAGCCTGCTTTTGATGGAATCTGCTGTTAAGAGCATTGAGGGGAGGTTGCTATAAGATGACAAAAAACTATGATATCATTCGAGGCCCTGTTATTACAGAGAAAACAACCCTTCAAAAAGAAATTAATAATATGATTACTTTTGAGGTTGATATAAAAGCCAATCGAGTTGAAATAAAAAATGCAGTTGAAAAGAACTTTAATACTAAGGTCTTACAGGTAAGGACTTCTGTAGTAAAAGGAAAAACTACACAACGCGGAAAAATTTCAGGCAAGAAAAAAAATTGGAAAAAAGCTGTTGTTAAACTTATGCCAGGACAGAAAATTGATTTTTTTGAAGGCGTTTAAAGAGGTATATATATGTCAATTATAAGGACAAAACCCACATCACCCGGAAGAAGAGCTCAGGAATATCTTTCTTTTGATGAGATTACAAAGATAAAACCCGAAAGAAGGTTGCTCAAGAAATTAAAGAAGCATACCGGACGTAATTCATATGGTAGAATTACTAGTAAGCGTAAGGGTGGTGGAGTAAAAAGACTTTATAGGATTATTGATTTTAAAAGGGATAAAGATGGTATCCCTGCTAAGGTTGTAGCTATTGAGTATGATCCCAACAGAAGTGCAAGAATAGCCCGGCTAGTTTATAAAGATGGCGAAAAGAGATATATCCTTGCACCAAAAGATGTAAAAGTCGGAGATGCGATAGAAACCGGACCTGAAGCTGATATAAAACCAGGCAATTGTTTACCCCTTGAAAATATTCCTACTGGTACCAGAATTCATAATATTGAACTTAAACAGTATAAGGGAGCTCAAATAGTCAGGAGTGCAGGTGGCTATGCCAGGTTGATGGCAAAAGAAGGTGACTATGCACAGATCCTACTTCCTTCAAGCGAAGTTAGAATGGTTCATTTGAAATGTAAGGCTACTATCGGGCGTGTAGGAAATGAACAGCATAATGACTGCAAGATTGGAAAAGCTGGTCGTGCAAGATGGCTTGGAAGACGTCCTAAATCAAGAGGTGTTGCAATGAACCCGGTAGATCATCCCATGGGTGGTGGTGAAGGAAGATCATCTGGCGGCAGACATCCTTGTACTCCCTGGGGAGTTCCAACAAAAGGTTATAGAACAAGAAAGAATAAACGAACAGATAAATATATTGTTAAGAGAAGATCAAAAAGGAAATAGGTGAGTAAATATGCCAAGATCATTAAAAAAAGGCCCTTATATTGCTCAAGAACTTTTAAAAAAAGTTTTAGAAGCAGTCGAGTCAAATAGTAAATCAGTGATTAAGACATGGTCAAGACGATCTACAATTTTTCCTGAGATGGTAGGGCTGACTTTAGCTGTACACAATGGAAGGAAGTTTATTCCGGTATATGTGTCTGAAAATATGGTTGGTCATAAACTAGGTGAGTTTTCTCCAACCAGGACGTTCTATGGCCATGCTGGAAGTAAAAAAATAAGAGTGTAGTATAAGGATATATAAATGGAAATTATAGCAAAAACAAAATTTGTAAGAATTTCTCCCTTTAAGTTGCGTATGCCCATTGAGAGGGTAAAGGGTAAAAATGTAGAAACAGCAATAAATCTGTTAAAGTTTATGCCTGTGAAAGCAGCTGGTATTATAGGCAAAACATTAAAATCTGCAGTAGCAAATGCTGAACATAATAATAAACTTGATATAGATGACTTAGTTGTAAAAAATATTATTGTAGATCATGGTCCAACTATGAAAAGGTTTAGACCACGTGCAAGAGGAAGGGCAACCCGAATCTTGAAAAGAACCAGTCATATAACTGTAATAGTAGAATAACCGGTGAGATAAGGAGGAGCAGACTTGGGTCAAAAAGTAAATCCTATTGGATTAAGATTAGGAATTATAAAGACATGGGATTCCAAATGGTATGCTGATAAAGATTACGCGAAATACGTGTACGAAGATTTCAAAGTCAGAAAATTTTTAAAAAAGAAATTATATCATGCCGGTATTTCGAAAATAGAAATTGAACGTTTTGCTAAACAAATCAGAATTAGAGTCTTTGCTTCCAGGCCAGGAATAATTATTGGCAAAAAAGGATCCGAGATAGCTCTTTTGAAAAAAGATTTGGAAAAGATGTTATCTTCTGACATCTTGATTGACATTAAAGAGATACGCAGAGCTGAGACAGATGCTCAATTAGTAGCAGAGAATATCGCTTTACAGCTTGAAAGAAGAATTGCATTTAGAAGAGCAATGAAAAGAAGTGTCTCTACTGCCATGCGTTTCGGAGCTAAAGGTATAAAAATAATTTGTTCAGGAAGACTTGGTGGCGCTGAAATGGCAAGAACCGAATGGTATAAAGAAGGTAGAATTCCTCTTCATACTTTGCGGGCAGATATTGATTATGGTTTTATTGAAGCAAGAACAACATATGGAACAATTGGTATAAAAGTTTTCATTTTTAAAGGTGAAATCATTAATGCAGGTGAAAAAAACACTTAGGTGTTAGTTCCAGTTGATGAGGAGAATTTAGTAAATGCTTAGTCCAAAAAATGTGAAATACCGCAAACGTCAGCGCGGGAGAATGAAAGGTAAGCCAAGCAGGGGTGTAACCCTTAGTTTTGGAGACTTTGGAATACAAGCGACTGAAAGCGGATATGTGAATGCCAGGCAGCTCGAAGCTGCAAGAATTGCATTAACAAGAAAAGTAAAAAGAGCTGGGAAGTCCTGGCTCAGAGTATTTCCGGACAAGCCAATTACCAAGAAACCTGCCGAAGTAAGAATGGGAAAAGGTAAAGGCGATACTGATGCATGGGTTGCTGTTGTTAGACCTGGGAAAATACTTTATGAAATGGAAGGCGTCTCAAAAGAACAAGCACAGGAAGCTTTGAAACTTGCAGCAATTAAACTTTCCGTAAAAACACGTTTTGTGGAGAGGAGATAGTAATATCAAAGTAAGTGAACTTAGAGAAAAATGTGCTGATGAGATAAAAATTCAACTAGGTGACTTGAAAAAAGAGTATTTTAATATGCGTTTCCAGCATA
>JAIOSM010000379.1 GCA_021107575.1 Desulfobacteraceae bacterium
CAGCGCATAAGTAGCAGAAAATTCCGAGAAGACCCGGTAAAATACCTGCTGCAAAAAGTTGACCAATATCCGTTTCAGTCATAAGGCCGTAAATGACTAAAATCACACTAGGCGGAATAAGGATACCAAGAGTTCCACCTGCAGCAATGGAGCCCGTTGCAAGACTGTCGGCATAGCCGAATTTGCGCATGGAAGGCATTGCCACTTTGCTCATGGTTGCTGCGGTGGCCAGAGAACTGCCGCATACTGCAGAAAACCCGCCACATGCAACGATGGTTGCCATGGCAAGACCACCATTCTTATGCCCTAAAAAGGCATAGGAAGATTTATAATGTTCATGGGAGAGTCCTGATTGCGTTACAAAATTGCCCATCAGGATAAAAAGCGGTACTACAGACAAACCATAATTCATTCCTTCTTCAGAAGCGACCTGGGCAACCATGGCAAAAGAAGCGTAGTAGTTAATAGCCTCTCCAAATCCTACAAACCCAACCACTGCCATCGCCATAGGAATGGGAACTTTTACAAGAATCAAAACGAGAAGAATTGCAAACCCAATTAAAGATGCTTCCATAAACCTATTTTTCCATTTTTAACGAATTGATCATAATAAAAAACAAAATCAGACCGGCTATCCCTGTCATAATTGACATGAAAAAAAACAATGGTGACAGCGGCATAAATAAATACTCCGTCCTATCCCCATACTCGGCAGCATCTTCTGCTTTTAACCACAGCTGCCAGCTGATAACAACCATGACAGCTAAATTAATCAGATTAATGATAACTTTTTGAATCGGTTTAATTTTATCAGGCACAAAGTTATCAATCAAATCAACTGTCACATGGCCTTCATCAGATGTGAGAAGAACCAGGCCCAAAAAAATTACAATTGCCATTGAAAACTCAGTTAGTTCAAGTGCACCGATAATGGGCGAGTTAAAAAGATACCGCCCGATGACATCAAAAAAAGTTAATGCCATCATGAAAAACAATGCAATTGATACGAAAGGTTCGAAAAGCCGGTGCAAGAAATTTAAAAATAAATTCCAAGCACTGGCTTGAGTTTTGCTTTTAGTTAATAACGTCATAATTTGCTACTTGGCCACGGAAAAATTTTAATGCTGCAGCGCCGTCAACGCCTTTGGCATTCGCTTTTTTTATCCAGTCTGCCTCTAAATGTTGTGTTGCTTCCTTAATCTCTGCGATGAATGCAGGAGTGGCAGTTTCAATTTTATTGCCATTCGCCTTCATGGCTGCCAGCCCGACTCGATCTGCTGCATCCCAAGCTCTACCTGCAAGCTTTGCAAATGCTTCACCAGATACAGCCATAACTGCCTTCTGATCTGCCGCTGAAAATCCATTAAATGTATCTTTGTTCATAACCAGATAAAAAGAAACATTATAGAGACCGTCGGGTACTAATGTAGTGTATGGAACCACTTTAATAATTTTAAAAGATTTGATTGATTCCAGCGGAAGAACAACGCCATCTGCAACACCACGGGACAGAAGTTCATACGCCTGACTGGCTGGTTTTTGAATTCCAACAATGCCAAGACTTGCGGCAACTTTTGCTGCAATCCCACCAGGCACTCTAAACTTCATCCCTTTAAGATCAGCAACAGATTGAGCTACTTTTTTCGAATTATGAATTTGCCCCGGACCATGGGTCATAACGCCAAGAAGTTGTAAGCCTTTATATTCATCGGATTTTTCAAAATATTTTTTATAGGTTCTCCAATAGGCGACGCTATTTGCCTCAGCGCTGTTTCCTAAAAAGGGGAGTTCCACACCTTCTGACAATGTAAAACGACCCGGTGTATAAGCGTTACATGTATAGCCGGCATGAGCCATACCTTTTTTTACAATATCAAAGTAAGCTTTTGGATGGCCCAGTCCTTTTGCCAGAAGCTTGAAATCAACCCTTCCTTCTGTTGCTTTTTTAACATTTTCCATCCAAGGGAGCATCATATCTGCAACAATGGGATGCCCCGGAGGCAGCCAAGAAGAGAAGTTTAACTGTTCTGCCATTACATTTGATGATAGTATTGGCATTAGGAAAAAAATACTGACCATAATAAAAGCTATTTTACATCTTTTCATGGAACACCCTCCTAAATCTAAAATTATTATAAATGAGATGCATAAACGCAATCTCTATATAGACAAGCTAACAAATAACTATTTAGTAGCTTGTCAACAAACTAATCAAAATTGAAATGTTGTTTCCAAAACCCCTGTCAATCTATAATTAAGGTATCAAATTCATGTAGTATCATCTTATGGTATATAAGATAGGAATACCAGATAAAAGTCAACCTCTTTTTCAATATTTTTTTAGCAAAAAAGAAATCTCCTTTGCTGTTGAAAAAGCTTGAATATGTTTATATCAATCTTTACCACCACTATTATGAGAATCCTCAAAATCAGCCCAGAACTCTTTATCTGCTTCTTTCCAGTTAGCGCCGAATTTTCTGTTAAAAGGAGGGCCGACCTTATCAAAAAGCATTTTCCATGGAGGGTTCCCTTCGTCAGCAGCTTTAAGAAGGTCTCCAAGTAAAATTTCAATATCTGAAAGCGAATCCTTGGGAATATAGGATATTGCTCCTTTACGTATCGATTCCATAAGAGATTCAGTGTTCACTGCATGAGCAGTAAGCATTACAGCAGGAATGTTTCTTTGGACAGCTTCTTCAAGTAATTGCATACCATTTACGCCCATTATATCCAATATCGCAAGATCGTATTGGTTATTTTTTATCTTTTCAGAAGCAGACTGATAATCTCCTGCGAAATCAAGTCGTGCATTATCAAGCATTTCTTCAATTGTTTCAAGAATATCTTCTTCATCATCTACAACAAGAATGTATTTATCTTTAAGATAAGATTTAGAATCAGTCATAACTTACAATATCTCCAAAAAAAATCAGTGGTACAGCATTAAGTCCGACAAAGACCATCTTTTAAAATATACTCTATTCAATTTTTTAACTCAAAGCAATAAAAATTTTCTTTGAATACAGTGCTTGCAAAATGTTCGGTTTTGACAAATATAAGTAAAACGAATATGATGTTTCGATAAAAAATTTAAACAAGTTTGAAAACCGGAGAAGAATATGAGCGCTGAAGTAAAAACATTATTACAAAAAATTAATTTTATAGAAACTGACATGGAACTACATAAACAAATTTTACTTTCAATCCCTTCAAATGATAAAAAAACTATGGAAAAAATCGTTAATAAAATTGCCTGTCAAAAAAACCAAATTTCTGACTTAAGGCTTGAAATTAAGAAAATTAACAGAGCCGAATATGATAAAATCATTGCCATTGAGAACGCTGCTGAAACATTCAAGCAACTATCTAAAAATAAAAATTTTATCTCTGTAAACACATTGAACGAATCAGGTGAATGCTATATCACGCTAAACAATGGAACCCGGATAGACTGCCTTGTTGCTGCCAAGGAAGAAAATGGAAACTTTACTATATTAACAATTGATGGAGAAACCAAAGAATATCCAAACGGTTTCGTTCAATAAAACTCTGGTTTCTCCATATTACTCGATCCGGTTTAGCATCAATCCAATTTCTGGAATGCTTCTTTTCTACCTGTATATTTCTTTCTCAACTCAGGTTTCTGAAGTTTGCCAGTTGGGTTACGCGGGATAGTATCAAAAACTACTTTTCTCGGAACTTTATACATGGCAAGCTTTGACTTTGCAAATTCCAGCACATCCTCTTCTGTCATTGTTTTGCCTTCTTTAAGTTGAACAACAGCCAAAACAACTTCAACAAGTCTTTTATCAGGATAACCTATACATGCGACATCATCTATATCAGGATGATTCATGAGAGCATCTTCTATTTCAACAGGAAAAATATTTTCACCACCACTTGTGACCATATCTTTCATGCGATCAACAACATAAAAATAGCCTTCCTCATCCCGTTTCAACAAATCACCGGTAAGAAGCCAGCCATCTTTAATAGTTTCTTCAGTTTTTTCAGGATTATTATAATACTCTTTCATTAATCGAGGAGTTCTAAAAATCAACTCACCAACTTCACCCTTTGGCAGTTCTTTACCTGATTCATCAACAATTTTTGCCTCGACGGAAAAGGTTGGCTTGCCTATTGAGCCGGGTTTCCTTAAAGTATCTTCCGGATAGAGATTAAATGTTCCTCCACCACCGCCTTCTGTAATACCATAAATATTTGAAACCTTGCATGGAAGTTTTTCAACAAGCATTTTCATTATATCAAATGGAACAGGTTGAGCACCAATTTCCATGTACTTCCATGAGGAGAGATCATAATCAGATATTTTTATATCACCCTTCTCTATTGCATTTAAAACTGCAATACCTATTGGTACAACAAAAAGCATATCAGTACATTTTTCTTCATCAATAGCTTCAATAATCCATTTTGGATCTTTAAATCCTTTTATAATTGTACCCGTAGCACCGGTTGCATAAAAAGGTGCCCATAAAAACATTGTTCCAGAATGATAAAGTGGTAGAAAAATCAGATAATTATCATCTTTCTGGACAAAGTAAGTCATTCCATTGGCAGCAGCAATGCTGTTAACAGAATAATGAGTATGAATAACAGGTTTTGGTTTACCTGTAGTGCCTGATGTAAACATCATTGCAAGGTTATGATCTCTATCAACACTGACAAGAGCATCAGAGATATCATCATAGGCTTGAATAGTTTTAAAATCTGTCATTCCATCAGGGATCTCTTCACCAACACAGATATAATTTTTAACAGTTTTTAAATCTTTTTGAGCGCCTTGAACAACACCCAGAAATTCAGAACCAAATATAAAAACTTTGGGGTCGCAAACCTGAGCTGCATATAGGATATCAGTACTTTCAAATCGAAAATTAAGGGGAACTACTATTGCACCTAATCGTATTATGGCAAAATAGGTTACTAACCAGTTCAGAGAATCATTCTGCAGGTGCATTACATAATCACCATGTTTAACTCCCATCTCTTTTGACAAATAATTTGCCAGCCTGTTAATTTCATCATTAAATTCTTTCCAGGTAAAAGTTTTTCTCGTATCTTCTGATGGTGCTCTTTCAATCAGGCAGACTTTATCCGGAATATTTTGAGCATGGATTGCTGCATATCCTGAGTAATTCAATGTTATTCTCCTTTTTTAAAATTGTCTTTTGAAATTAAATAAAAATTAGAAATTAGAAATTAACTTTATCAAGACCTTTTAATCCTAACATTTCTCTGGCTTCGTCAGGAGTTGCGGGTTCAAGGCTCATCTCCTTTGCAATATTTTTAATCATTTTTACCTGATCAGCACTTGCTTTTGCCATAATACCCTTGCCTGCATAAATAGAATCTTCAAGTCCTACTCTTACATTCTGGGCTCCCATTGCCATGGCAGTGGAGGTGATGGGAATTTGGAAACGTCCGCCTGCTGCAACTGACCATGTAAAATTTTCTTCACCAAGGACTTCTTTTGCTTCATCATGAATTAAAACAAGATGCTTCACTGATGGGGTCATCCATCCTACCATAGGCCCGAATACAAACTGTAGATGTACAGGAGACTTTAAAAGGTTTTCTTCGAGCAGCCATTTAACATAGGAGACATGGCCAAGCTCATAGATTTCTATTTCAGGCTTTGTATCAAGCTCAAGAAATGTTTTCCCATAGATTTCATCATCATTAAAGGTTGGTCTGAAAGTAACGTTTTTAACCAGTTCCAGATATTTTGGTTCCCAGTCAAATTTATACTCTTTAAAGCGTCCTGCAATCTGGAAAATACCAAAATTAAAAGGTGCTGGATCAAAAGAGCACATTTCAGGTTCCAATTTTTTTATGGGGATCAGTTTTTCAGCCGTGGTCTGGTTCATGCCACCGCCTGTAGTGGGCAACAAAATTATATTACATCTTGCCTTAATCTTCTGATGAACTTCTACAAAAAGATCTGGATCTGCTGAAGGCTCTCCGGTTGCAGGATTACGCACATGAATGTGTGCAATGGCAGCACCAGCTTCATGGGCTTTTACTGCATCTTCCACAATCTCGTCCGGTGTAATGGGGAGATAATCACTCATG
>JAIOSM010000226.1 GCA_021107575.1 Desulfobacteraceae bacterium
ACGATATTTTAGTTCAGGGTGCAAAACCTCTTTTTTTCCTGGATTATCTTGCAATGGGTACTCTCAATAATAAAACCGCCGAAATAGTTATTGATGGTATTGCTGAGGGTTGTATACAGGCAAACTGTGCACTTATCGGTGGTGAAACAGCTGAAATGCCGGGAATGTATCAAGAAAATGAATATGACCTTTCAGGATTTTCCGTTGGGCTTGTTGATAATGAAAAAATGATTGATGGTTCAAATATACAAAACGGATATAAACTTATTGGACTTGCATCGAGTGGTGTACACAGTAATGGTTTCTCCCTTGTGCGCAAAGTTTTTTTTGAAAAATGTGGATATAATGTTAATACAAAGATTTCAGAACTTGGAACTACCCTTGGTGAAGAATTGTTAAAACCAACTAAAATATATGTTTCTTCTATTCTTAGTCTTTTGAGAGATTTACCAATACATGGTATGGCACATATTACCGGAGGTGGTATTGAAGAAAATATTATCAGATCAATTCCTCAGGCATGTAAGGCAGTGATAAAAAAAGGTTCGTGGGATAACTTACCCATATTTGATATCATTAAAAAACAAGGTTCAATCTCAGATGAAGAGATGAACCGTACATTTAATAATGGTATTGGAATGATTCTTGTGGTTCCTTCAAACTTTGTACAGGATATTCTTGACAGGCTTTTAGTAATGAAAGAAACAGCATTTATCATTGGAGACGTTGTATCAAGAACCGGCTCTGAAAAACAGACTCAATGGGTTTGATAATATAGAATGATTGTCCTTGGCATTGAATCTTCCTGTGATGAAACAGCTGCTGCTCTCGTAGAAAATGGTAATATAATTCTTTCTTCTGTTGTAGCGTCCCAGACAGCTACACACCATAAATATGGTGGAGTTGTCCCGGAAATAGCTTCACGCATGCACATTGAAGCAATAGTTCCTGTTATTGATAAGGCTTTACTTAAAGCTAAACTCTCCATTGACCAGATAGATGGTGTCGCCGCAACCAGGGGACCAGGTCTGATAGGTGCTCTTCTTATTGGTTTTTCTTTTGCAAAAGCTTTTGCCTATACAAGGGATATTAAACTAGTTGGAGTTAATCACTTAGAAGGTCACATTTATTCAAGTTTTTTATCTGAGAATGTTCCTGTATTTCCTTTTATTTCTCTTGTAGCTTCAGGTGGACATACAAATATATATTATGTTGATTCATATGATAGTTTTGAACTCATGGGTCAAACCAGGGATGATGCTGTGGGAGAGGCATTTGATAAAGTCTCCAAGATGATGGGGTTAGGATATCCAGGAGGTCATGTAATTGAAGAACTTGCAAAAAAAGGAAATTCGAAAAATATTAATTTTCCTAGATCATATCTTGATAAAGACAGCTTTGATTTTAGTTTCAGTGGTATAAAATCAGCTGTTTTAAGATATATAACTGAACATAAAGAAAACTTGGATTTACTAAAATCAGATATTGCCGCAGGTTTTCAGGCAGCAGTTATAGATGTTTTAAAAACTAAACTCATAAATGCCTGTTTAGACAAACAATGTACTAATATTGCAATAACCGGTGGAGTCGCTGCAAACCAGACTTTTTATGAACAACTTAAAAAAGATGCCTTCAAATATGGATTAAAAGTATTTGTACCTATAAAGGAACTCTGCGGTGACAATGCTGCTATGATTGCAGCAAGAGGCTATAGGATGCTTTTAAATAAAAATTATTCTGAATTCAACCACGATGTTTTTTCGCGAAACAAGATAGATTCTACAGGATTGAAAAAATAAGTCTTTTTAATTTAGATACTTATTTTTAATGTCTGTTATTCGTTCAAATGTTTTTTTCGCGGACTCAAATTTTTTTTCATTGTGTTTGATCAAATCTATGAATTCTTTATGCATGTTCTCAATATCAGGTCCTTTGTGGCATATAAGCACAATATCAATATCTGATAATAAGATTTGTTTTGCTGATGTTTTAATATCATGTTTTACAGATTTCATATCAAGATCATCAGTTATTATAAGACCTTTATAGCCCATTTCATCTCTTAAAAGATTTTTTGCTATTTTTGTAGATAAGCTTGCCTGCCAGGTTGAATCAAGATTCGGATAAAAAATATGCGAGAGCATAATTCCAGCAACTCTGGATTTAACAGCTTGTCTAAAAGGTATGAGTTCTTCTGCTAAAAGCTGCTCAATAGAACGATTAATAGTAGGGAGATCAAAATGTGAATCAATACAAGTTCGTCCAATACCTGGAAAATGTTTTGCAACAGCCATGATATTTAATTTCTGCATTGTTTCAATTATATGACATCCAAGTTCACCGACAAATTCAGCGTTTCCCTTAAATACGCGTTTTTCCATGACACTTTTATAATTTTTTGGAACTACATCTAATACAGGTGCAAAATTCATGTTGATTTTAAAATGATTAAGTTCGATTGCCTGGGTTTTTGCAAAATCTACAGCATCTGCCTTATTGTTTATTGAAGGATTACCTTTAATGACTTTGAACGGTTTTTTATGTCTTGCAACTTCGCTTGCTTCTTGATCAATGGAAATGAAAAGTTTTGTAATTTTACATTGTAATGTAAAATTTTCGATCTGATCTAAAAGTTTTTTAAGTTGTTCAGGAGATTTTATATTTCTTGAAAACAGTACAAGACCTCCGATTTTAAGCTCAGAAATTAAGAATTCCAAATCTGAGTTTAATTCTGTCCCTTCAAATCCAACCATAAGTTTTTGGCCGGCAAGTAATTTAAAATCTATGTTATTATTTATTTTGTCCTTTTCCATTTTTTCATTATAGCCTTGACTTCTATTCTGTGTAAATATACAACAAATCTTTTCTTTGAAAATAATTAAAAGATTAATATCATGAAACTGGATACATTAAAATCAGATTTAATTTTGTTGTTAGTTGCCTTTATCTGGGGGGTTGCATTTGTTGCGCAAAGGACTGGAATGGAGCATGTCGGACCATTTACTTTCAATGGTTTGAGATTTTTTCTTGCCAGCATTGCTCTTTTTCCATTTTTGCTCTTTTCAAAAGAGAATTCAAATAATAATTGTATTCAAAAAAAACAAAAGGACAAAGCCGGTTTAATTAAATTTGGGATTATATCAAGTTTTTTTTTGTTTGCAGGGATTTCTTTTCAGCAGGTAGGACTTGTTTATACCACTGCCGGGAAAGCAGGATTTATAACAGGATTATATGTTGTAATTGTTCCAATATTCGGGTTTATCTTAAAACTTCATAAGACAGGTATTAATACATGGGCAGGAGCAATTCTTGCAACAATAGGAATGTATTTTTTAAGTGTGACAAATCAGTTCACCATAAGTTTTGGTGATTTTTTAATTTTAATGTGTTCTTTTTGTTTTGCAGGTCATGTTCTAGTAATAGCAAGTTTTGCAAAACAATATAAGGCAATTCAACTATCTTTTATTCAAAGCATTATTTGTTCAATTGTTAGCCTGATTATTGCATTTGCTGTTGAAGATGTTAATATGGGAGGCATTATAAATGCTGCTGTACCAATATTTTATGGTGGAGTTTTTTCTTCAGCAATTGCATATTCCTTGCAGATTTATGGTCAAAAGAAAAGTCATCCTGCACATGCATCAATTATAATGAGTCTTGAATCTGTTTTTGCTGCCCTTGCCGGATGGATTATTCTTAATGAAGTTTTAACCGGCAGAGGATTATTTGGGTGCACATTGATTTTAATCGGGATGCTTACTTCTCAACTTTTCAGATTCAATAATAAAGGAAAATTAAATAATTTTTAACCCGGAGACTAATTATGAAACCTGAAGAATTTATAGAGATAGAAAATAAATATGGAGCACAAAACTATAAACCTCTTGATGTAGTACTGGCAAAAGGTGAAGGTGTTTGGGTCTGGGATATTGAAGGTAAAAAATATTTAGATTGTCTCTCCTCATATTCAGCAGTAAACCAGGGCCATTGTCATAAACGGATTGTAAATAAACTCAAAGAACAAGCAGAAAAACTCTGTATTACTTCAAGAGCTTTCAGAAATGAACAACTGGCCTTTTTTTATAAAGAACTTTGTGAGCTTACTAATTCTCATTCAGTATTGC
>JAIOSM010000485.1 GCA_021107575.1 Desulfobacteraceae bacterium
GTATTGCCACATCAAGCAGTACATCATGGACCTTATCAATATCTGAGCCATAGGCAACCCCCACTCTGACAGAAACTCTAAATTTTTCATGACGGCCACCAGCCTCGTTTGTGATTCTGCTATTGCCCATAATTGAATTAGGCACAGTTATTTCCACATCAGACCGGGTCAAAAGCCGCGTACTTCTGATACCAATGTTGGTCACCTTGCCTCGTTCACCAGAATCAAGCACAATAAAATCTCCAAGCTTATAAGGTGCATCAGCTAAAATAAATACCCCGGAAAACAAATTAGCCAGGGTGTCTTTGGCAGCAAAGGAAATAGCTAAACCCAATATTCCGGCAGAAGCAACCCAGGCAGTGAGATCAACCTCCCAGACAAGAAAAATAATATAAATAGAAAGACCTGTAACTATAAGAATCAACAGATTATTAAATAATGATAAAGTATGTTCCTGTATCAATTTAAAACGGCTTTTGTCATGGCTCACCAAATTGATAAAAAGCTTAAGCAGCCGTGTAACAGCTATTGCCCAAACAAATATAACAATGGTTTTCAGTACTCCAACGGTTAAAAAATTGATATTCTCTCTAAATGCCAACCTTTCAGTTGCTAATCCAAGGCCAAAGATAATTATGGTGATAAAAATAGGCTTATGAAGGATGTCAATAATCTGATCATCAAACGCAATTTTTGTCTTTTGGGCCCATTTTCTTATAAAGCTTCCTATTACCACATCTAAAAGTTTTGCAAAGCCTAATGATATAAGAATAATCAATAAAGCTTGAAGATATGGGTTCGGAGCTACTTTAGCTAACAATTCGAACAAGCTTTCTTTAGTAATTTCCATTATTTTTCCTATGATTTAATCATTTTTTCAATTTAAGAATTATTATCAATATTTATTGTATCTGTAAAGAAATATCCTTTAATTCTGGATATTTGCTGGTACATATAAGCAGACATAAGACCAAAAATGTTCATATATCATCACAACCCATGCTGTGCCCGGTTATCTTTTCTTCCACCGGTTGAACATTTTTTTAAAACACAAAAAAAATAACAACCGAATGCTCCAGAAAAAACAACCAGACACAGCATTAGCAGCAAGGAACAAGCATGCGACACAGCTGAAAGCCTTTAGTGTCAATAGCGCCCAGGGACAGAATTGAACTGCTGGCACATGGATTTTCAGTCATAAATTGAAAAACCCTAATTTTTAAACAAATTTAACATGTTGAAATGATTGGGTCGAATTTTAGTTTTGTTTACAAATAGTAACCTTTTTGATACAAATTTAATGGATATTATGAATAATTGAAAAATACCTTGTATCTGTATTGTTAATTTTTTTGCAGATCTTGAATAACTACTTATGAAATGAATAATGAATTAAGAGAAATATCAGCAGCCTATCGCAGCTCAAGAAGAAATGCCTTTTTATTTAGTGGAATAGGTATTGCTTGGGCAGCCGCTCAGTTCGAATTAAAAACAATGACACTTGGTTTTTTGGGTGGAGTGAATATCGAAGGTGCATCAATACCTATTATCATTATAACCCTATGTATTTATTCAATGATGAGATGTACCCTTGAATATATGATGCAAAAAAAATCTGTGCGACGATGGGAATTAGCAAAATTGGATTACCGTATTGCTCTTTACCTTACACGTCTTACTTGCCTGGTATTAACTGCATCAACCCTTGCCAGAACAAAAGAAATGGTTGTGTATGTTTTAGGGATATCATTACTCGCATTTTTAGGGTTCATCGTTTTGGTGCCGGTTATGATGTTTATTACTATGCCTGTCAGGCTTTTTATAAGGCGCGTCTCTGGAAGAATATCAGTTGCAAATTCCGCTATTGAAGCATATTATTATTCATTATTAATTGTAGGTATAATATATATTATTATCCTTTTTTTAGTTGGTTTTTCAGTAATTAATCCATTTATTTACTTAGGTCCAAAACTTCAAGCGATTACAGGTATGCAAATATCAATTTTTTCAATTGTAGGATTGATAGTTTTATTTTGTTTCTTTTTTGATCAAAGATTTTTAAATATGGTATTTGCTTTTGAGCCATTATTCATTGATAAAACATGGATAGATGAAAAAGGGCATGAATGCTATACAAAGATACGCAATCAAGCTCATCCAGACTATAAAGCTGACAAACACGACTCTTCAAAAAAAATTAATATTAAAACCCAAAAAATAGATAATTCTAAAAATGACTTACATTTGATCGATACGATACCGAATGATACTACTAAGGAAAATGACAACTAATTGCCTCCCTCCCATTCCAATATTGTGCGGTTGATTAAAAGACTCATCAAACTTATGCTAATCCTCAGACATTGATAATTCATATTTAATAAAATAGGGCGGCTAATGCTGCGTCTGGTTGTCTTTTCTGGAGCATTCGGTTGTTATTTTTTTGATTTTTAAAAAATGTTCAACCGGTGGAAGAAAAGACAACCAGATACAGCATGGGTTATGGTAAATATTCAGTTTTACTTAAATTTGATTATCAATATCTGATCTTCCAATATATTTATTTTAATGATAAAACTTGAAAACATAATAACAATATTTTAAAGATAGGCAGATAATGATATTAAGCAGCATTTTTCCGGTTTTCGCATTAATAATAATAGGCAGAATTCTAAAAACGACAGAATTTATTAATGATAATTTTCTAAGTATTTCAGATAAACTCATCTATTATATATTTTTCCCGGCTATACTTTTCTGGAAAATCAGTGGAAGCAGTAATGGATCGGATTTTAACCTGAACATTGTTTATGCAACTATATCCACCATTATTTTCATCTTTGCTGTAAGTACACTGTATATTATCTGGTTTAAAATTAAAGATTTTGATGCAGGAAGTTTTTCCCAAAGCTGTTTCAGATTTAACACTTATATTGGTTTTGCAGTCATTATTAATGCTCTTGGAGAAGAAGGTATCCGATTTTTTGGTATCATAATCTCCTTTGTCATACCCATTATTAACATCCTGTCAATTTCTCTTTTATCATGGTTTGATAAATCTTCAGGCTCAACACTTGATTTGAAAAAAAGAATAAACAGCATGGCAGGCTCTATCTTGAAAAACCCTCTGATAATTGCCTGTGTGAGCGGTCTTGTCTTTTCCAGCCTTAAGTTTCAATTCCCCCAATACCTTGACAACTTATTCCAATTGATTTCAAGTGCGGCCCTGCCCCTTGCCCTTATCTCCATTGGCGGCTCATTCACATTTGGAAAATTAAAAAATTATCTTAAGTTATCAATAACCGGTTCAATATTTAAACTGATCTTTTTACCTTTGTCAGGGCTTGTTTTTCTAAATTTATTTGGTGTAACAGGAGTTGCTTTTAAAACGAGCCTGATATTTTTTGCATTGCCAACTGCTACGTCCATCTATGTTCTATCATCACAGATGAACAGCAACACAGATCTTGCATCATCCACAATAATTCTCTCCACTGCGTTTTCTTTTATTTCGCTTTCAGCTGTGATGCTTTACATATCATGATAAAAAATAAAAGAGTCACAGATTAAATGATGTAGTGAATTTGAAATTACACACCTGCCACTTTATTTAGGTTTTTATTCATGCTATATGAGTATTCATTTTTTATAAACTATCAGAATCAAAGACTAAACATATGTTTAATATAACAAAAACAGTAAACAGCTCTGAAATCAAAATTGCAGGAAAATGGCTCTTTAATTTTGTTTTGATTGGGATAATTGCAGGGTTAGGATCCATTATTTTCCATTACCTATGTGATCTCGGAATGCATTTCTTTCTTGATTTAATGGCAGGGTATCGCCCGGATTTACCCACCGGAGAACATCATCTTTTAGAACCCACTGAGACTTCCTTTGAAAAATGGAGATGGATGCTGTTTTTCCTGCCGGCATTGGGCGGTATTTTCAGTGGCTGGCTTGTTTATACTTTTGCTCCTGAAGCTGAAGGTCATGGTACTGATGCAGCAATTGAGGCTTATCATTTTAAGGGTGGATTTATTAGAAACAGAATACCTTTTATTAAGACTATTGCTTCTGCTGTTACCATAACTACCGGTGGTTCAGGAGGTCGAGAAGGGCCTATTGCACAAATCGGTGCCGGGTTTGGCTCTTTTCTTGCTACAAAGCTGAAACTTTCTGACAGGGAACGAAGAATCATGATGGCAGCAGGCATTGGTGCCGGAGTCGGCAGTATATTCCGGGCCCCCCTTGCAGGTGCACTTTTTGCTGCAGAAGTTTTATATAGAGACCCTGAATTTGAATCTGAAGTTATAATCCCCGCAGGGATTTCTTCCGTAGTTGCATATTGTTTGTTCTGCCTTGTTTTTGGATGGGGTTCTCTTTTCTCTTCTCCTAATTTTGTATTCCAAAACCCTGTTGAATTAGGGCCTTATATAGTTCTTGCATTGGTACTTGTGGCATTTGGTGTTTTGTATATAAAATCATTTTATAAAGTAACTGAAATATTCCATAACCTCCAGGTCCCAAACCATATTAAACCAGCAATTGGCGGGCTTGTAACAGGCGCGATAGGCTTTTTTCTGCCCTATACACTTGCCTTTGGATATGGAATGATGCAAAAAGCAATATTTAATGAAGTATCAATTACAGTACTTCTTTTCCTTGCCATTGGTAAAATTGTAACCACATCATTTTCCATAGGCTCAGGCGGCAGTGGTGGCGTTTTTGGGCCCTCAGTAGTCATAGGCGGAGCATTGGGAGGTGTTGTAGGAAAAATTTTCTATGAATTTTTCCCTAATCTTATTTCCAACCCAGGCGCTTTTGTTATTGTCGGTATGGCAGGCTTTTTTACAGCTGTTTCCAACACCCCAATTTCCACAATTATTTTTGTAAGTGAGATGACGAACTCATATCATCTCCTCCTTCCAAGTCTTCTTGTATGTTCTATTTGTTACCTTGTTTCACAGAAGTGGACAATATATCAAAAACAGGTAAAAAACAAAGCAGCTTCTCCAGCTCATGCCGGTGAAATTATGATGGATATTCTACAGACTATGCAAATAAAGGATTTAATGCCTCTTGTAAAAAAAGTAGAGTGTGTTGAGGAAAAAATGACTTTCAGCGAATTCAAAGAATTCTTTCCCAGTACAAAACAGCATTACTTCCCTGTAGTAAATAAAGAGAAAAAATTTATCGGTATTTTTTCATCAACAGATATACGGGAAGTTATATTTACAACCCATCTTGAAGACCTTATTGTAATGAATGATATAATGACCTCAAACATTATTACAATTACGCCAATGGATCATTTAGATACTGTGCTGTTAAAATTAACAGAAAAAAATATAGATGCCCTGCCCGTGGTACAGGAAGATGATGATGAAGTTTTAATCGGCTTAATTTATAGGCGTGACGTAATAGCGTACTATAACGAGCATATTAAAAAAATACAGACGCTTGAAAAATAATTTATTATTATCCCATTATTCAGGGTGTGATAAAAAGGTGTAATTTCTTGAACAGGAACAATAAAAAAAATGACCTTACACACATCAGCAACATTCTTGACAGCGCACTAAAAGGTTACCGCCCAAAACCGGACATGGAGATGACCGGAATCTGGAATCATTGGACTAAATCTGTTGGGAAAGAAGTTGCAAAGAACGCCAAGCCAGCAGCTTTTAAGGACGGAATTCTGATAGTAAATGTATCAAGTTCTGTCTGGATACAACATCTCAAATTTCTGGAAACTGACATAATTTCAAATATAAACCAACTAATTAAAAAAGAACTTGTAAAAAAAATAAGATTTAAAATTGCAAAGCTTCATAACTGAATTTTTTAAAAATCTAAAAATCGATCAGCCTCAAAATGGCTACCGGTTTTCCATTGACCCTTTTCTTCTCTGCTCGGAAATACCGCAACTAACAAATCAGACCATTCTTGATATTGGCTGTGGATCAGGGATTATTCCGCTTATCCTTAAATTCAAAAATTCTGATGTTAAAATATTTGGTGTCGAAATCCAGAGCGAACTTGCAGAGTTGGCCAAGAAAAATGTTAAAAACAATTCAATGGAGCAAAACATCAGTATAATGTGTAAGAATATCAAAGATAGTACCACTCAGGACTTTGGCGGAAAAATTGACATAATTGTATCCAACCCTCCATACAAAAAAGAGAAGAGTGGCCGATTAAACCCTGACAAACAGAAAGCTGTTGCAAGGCATGAAATCAAACTCAATATTCAAGAACTTTTACAATGCTGCAAAAGACTCCTTTCTTCAAATGGCAGAGTATATATAATTTTCCCTGCAGAGCGTATCTCAGACCTGCTTTATAATATGAATGAAAACAGAATAAAACCTGAAACCATTAGATTTGTTCATACAAAAAAAGATGCTAATGCAAAACTTGTTATTGTTTCCGGCATGAAAACCAACATAAAAGGTGTGTTTCAAAAGCCGGTTCCTGCCCCTCCCCTCAATATTTATGATTACCCTGAAATTCCCTTGTAGCAAATCATTAATCTTGACATATCATAAGAAAAAGTATATTAAACTGTAAAAATATTCGGTACGGAGAGATGGCCGAGTGGCTTAAGGTGCACGCTTGGAAAGCGTGTGTATCGCAAGGTACCGAGGGTTCGAATCCCTCTCTCTCCGCCACTTAAATCAGTGTTGGGGACAATGGCATACAAGATGGCATATAAGGTATTAGCATTAAAATACAGACCTCAGACCTTTAAAGATGTAATTGGTCAGCAACATGTAACTACTACGTTGCAGAATGCAATTGCGGCCAACAGGGTTGCCCATGCCATTTTGTTTACAGGCCCCAGAGGAACAGGGAAAACCACCACTGCCCGTATCTTTGCAAAAGCCATGAATTGCGAAAAAGGACCTGTTTCTGAACCTTGCAACAAATGCACCTCCTGCAAAGAAATAACATCAGGCAATAGTGCTGATGTCTTTGAAATCGATGGTGCATCCAACAACCAGGTTGATCAGATAAGAGACCTGCGTGAAAATGTTGCATACCTGCCTGCCTCATCCAAATATAAAATTTATATTATTGATGAAGTACACATGCTCAGCAATGCAGCATTTAACGCTCTCTTGAAAACGCTTGAAGAGCCCCCGGAACATATACTTTTCATTTTTGCCACAACAGAGCCGCACAAGATCCCTGCGACTATTCTTTCAAGGTGTCAGAGACATAATCTTGGAAGAATTCCCATTAATGAAATCTCTGAGAATATAAAAAATCTTTGTGACAAAGAAGGATATTCAATATCTGAAAAAAGCGCCAATGTAATTGCTGCTGAAGCAGACGGATCAATAAGAGACTCATTAAGCCTTACTGACAGAATTTTATCTGCCACCAGTACTAATGAAATAAATCATAATGCAATCTTAGAAAATTTAGGGTTGTTAGATATGAGCATGCTCTTTGAGGTATCAGATGCAATCATTAAAACTGATGGTGCAAAACTTATTGAAATTATTGATAAGGTGAATGATTCAGGGCTTGATTTAAAAAAATTCTATTCTAATTTAATCAAACATTTCAGAAACCTTATTGTGATAAAAATTTGTGGGAAAAATACTGATTCTGTTGATATTTCTGACTATGAACGAGAAACAGCAGATAAAACCATATCAAAAGTTTCCAAATCCTATCTGACCTGGCTCCTAAATAGCTTACTCAATGAAGAGACAATGATCAAATTTTCCTCCCATACAAAAACTGCAATTGAGATGGTCCTTTTAAAACTTCTCCAGATAAGAAAGGGTGTAGATATTGATGAAATAATATCAAAGATTGATCTTCTTGGAACAAAACTAAACACTATTAAGGATAAAAAAAAACCGGACAATTCAAGTAGTGATAATGACGTATCAATTTCTGAATCTGCTGCTGCACCTGCTAAAACGAATCCTGCACCTGAATCTGTCAATGAATCTATTACTACATTCCCTGAATCCCGATCCCAGTCACTTTCTGAGTCTAAGTCTTTATCTAAACCTGATAAAGAGAAAAACTGGGACGAATTTTTAAAACTTCTTGAAGATAAATATCCTGTTATTGCAGCTCTCTTTAAAAAAGGCTCATTAAAAAATATTACAGACAGAGAAGTCCATGTTGAGCTTAATTCATACACACCTTTTGAAATTTCGAGATTTGAACAAAAAAAAGGTGAGATTAATAAATTATGTAAAAATTACTTTGGTTCTGCTGGTAAAATCACGATACTTTCAGAGCCTGATTTAAAACAAGAACAACCAAAAGATAAATCTTTTGCAGAAAAAAAACAAGTTGCCATGAATCGCCCTCTTGTTGCAGACACCATGAGGATATTTAATGGCGTGGTAGTTGATATTAAATAAATTACAGGAGTTATAAAATATGAAAAATATGAATGCAATGATGAAACAGGCTCAAACCCTTCAGAAAAAAATGATCGAAACCCAGAAAGAACTTGCGACGAAAACCGTTGAAGCAACAGCAGGCGGCGGTATGGTAAAAGTGATTGCCAATGGAGGGCAAAAGATTGAATTGATTGAGCTTGAAAAAGAGGTTGTAGACCCTGAAGATATTGAAATGCTGCAAGATCTTATTCTGGCAGCAGTAAATGATGCTATAAAAAAATCTCAGGATATGGTTTCTTCTGAAATGAATAAACTAACCGGTGGATTAAATATACCCGGTCTATAAAACTTACCCATAAAACCAGACTGTAAAAAATAAGTTTGTGGACCTTATAAAAATTTAAAGAGTAATATCTGTGGACCTTTATCCAAAACCTGTCCAAAAACTAATACAAAGTTTTTCAAGACTTCCCGGTATAGGGAAAAAAACTGCGGAAAGGCTTACGCTTCATCTTTTGCATGCCAAAAAAAATGAAGCTGAAACTCTTGCCAAAGACCTGCTTGAGCTTAGAAAAAAGATTCAACTATGCTCAAACTGCTTTGCATTAAGTGAAAATGACAAATGTACAATATGCTCTGATCAATCAAGAGATGCCACCCTGATCTGCGTAGTGGAAAACCCGAGTGATATGAATGCCATTGAAAAAGCCCATGCTTTTTCAGGGCTTTACCATGTGCTTGGAGGAGCACTGTCACCTATTGATGGAATCGGACCGGATGAACTGAGAATTAAAGAGCTCATTTTAAGAGTAAAACAAAATGGTATAAAAGAAGTTATTATTGCGACCAGTACAAATGTTGAGGGGGAATCAACTGCTTCATATATTTCTGAAAAACTTAAAAATATAAAAGTCACAAGAATTGCTTCGGGTATTCCCATTGGCGGAGACCTCAAATTTGTTGACCAACTGACCATGCAAAAAGCAATCAGAGGGAGATATGGATTATAGGCCTTTAAAAGGAGAAGATATTTTCAAATGCATGGAATGTGGTGCCTGCTGTAAAGGATTTGGTGGTACCTATATTTCAGAAGAAGATATTGAAAAAATCTCAAAATATATAAACATTTCCCTGGAAATATTCTTAGATAAATATTGTACAATGTCAGGATCAAAATATGTCCTTGCCCAGGGTAAAGATGACAATTGTATATTTTATGATAAAGAGAAACAATGCAGTATCCATCCTGTAAAGCCTTATATGTGCAAAGCATGGCCTTTTATAAAAACAATCATATCAAACCCTGAAAACTGGAATGCAATGGCAGGCTCTTGCCCTGGTATGAAAAAGGATATAGAGCATGATATCCTTAAAAAAATTGTAGACTCTGAGATTAAATTACTTTGAAATTTTCATGTCTGCAAACTGACGAGCAATACTATCTCTTTCATAAATGATTTCTACACGTCTGTTTTGAGATCTTCCTTCTTCTGTATCATTTGTTGCAACAGGATGGTATCCTGCATAACCTTCAGCTGATACCAAATTAGGATCAACGCCATATTTCACAATAAGACGAACCACCGCACCAGCTCTGGCACTTGACAATTCCCAGTTGGATGGGAACATAACACTTCTCATGGGGATATTATCTGTATGCCCCCTTATTTTGATATGATATGCAAATTTAGCAAGAACAAAGGCAACTTTTTCTAAAATATCAAGTGCTTTGGGAGCAAGCCTGACCCCTCCTTTTCTGAACAGCAACATATCTGTCATAGTTATCACAACACCGGTTTCAGTTTGCGTAACACTGACCATTCCACCAAGCTTATTAAACATGACAAGTTCACGGACTTCACTTACAATCTCATCCATTTCTTTTTGAATCAATCCGCCAAGCTCGTCAATCTGCTGGGTTTCAGTGGGCTCTTCTGATGGCACAGGATTCATTTGCAATCCTTCCCTGGTACCTGCCTCTGGTATTGTCTCTGCGCCAAGAGCCGATCTAAGTGATTGTACCAGCTCTTTATAGGTCTCCTGCTGGGTTGTACTTATGGCAAACAGAAGTACAAAAAAACACATGAGAAGGGTTACCATATCAGCAAAAGTAGCCATCCACGCGGGAGCACCCGCCGCACACTCTTCTGCTTCTTCGCTTGGTGGAGACATTAATGATACTTTATCTTATGAGCTTTCCTCGTCAGCCATATTTACCTATTCTCTCTTATTATTCTTTTCCTTTTTTGTCCCCTCCGGTAAGATAAATATTCAACTTATCTTCCATCAGCTTAGGATGTTCCCCTTCTCGTATTGATATAATACCTTCAAATATTATATGCATACTTACCATTTCTTCTTCATTTCTTCCTTTTAATTTATCTGACATTGGAATAAAAAACAGATTGGCCATAACAGATCCATAAAATGTAGTAATCATAGCAACAGCCATTTTAGGACCGATGGATGATGGGTCATCAAGATTTGCAAGCATCTGAACAAGACCAATCAGAGTACCGATCATTCCAAATGCCGGGGAATAGCTTCCCATATTTTTAAAAATAGTAGACCCGATTCCAAGTTGTTTCTTTTTCAATGCCATCTGTTTTTGCATAATTTGAGCAATATCATTGGTTTTAACACCATCTACTGTCATCTGGAGAGCCTGGGCAAGATACTTGTCACTGGTATTCTGAATATCGCCTTCAATGGACAGCAATCCACCTTTTCTTGCTTTATTTGATGTTTCTATTAAATTTGCAATAATTTCTTCCGGTGGTTCAATTTTAAATATGAAAACTTTTATTGCGGTCTTAAAAACAGAGAGGAAATCAGCTAAAGGAAAGGCAATCATAGTGGCTGCAAATGTACCACCTACAACTATCAGAATTGAAGGAATATTAATAAAACTCCCAAGACCACCACTAATCAATATTGTTCCAATTACAAAACCGATTCCTGAGACAATTCCAATTATTGAAGATAGATCCATAGTATTATGCCTTTATGTAAATAGTTTCATCCACAGGGTATTCCTTGTTATATTTTATAATCTTTTCTATAGATTCATTATCAAGTAAAGTGTTTGCAGAAAAAAGTTTTGTGCCTGTTGAGGTGAACAAAGCCGTACCAAGTCTCATCCCTGATACAAGCTGATGTATTCCTATCCCTTTTACTTTTTCGAAATCAGTGCCTAATCTGGTAACTGCATACTTTTCAAGACAATTTACAACTTGTGAGTCCAGCCGTGAGCCTACGTTCTCTTCAAGTCTTTCAAACAGATCACTCAAAGAAGATATACTCTCCTCACATCTTAGTTCATCGAACAAATTCGCACCTGCGAGTATTCTTGACTGAAGCGGGATAAATTTACGTTTAAGTCCTTCAGGATTTCCCGATCCATCCACATTTTCATTCTGGTGTTTTACTATATCTGCTATTTTATCAAATCCTGAGCACATTTCAAGTAAACCTGCGCCTTTTACAGCATAATGCCTGAAAAAATTCTTTTCATTATCCTCAAGCTCATGCTCTTGTTTTTTTAAAATCAACTCACTAATAAGTAATTTTCCGACCTCATGTAACATAGCAGCCTTTTTCAACTGATCTTTCTCTGTTTTGGAAAGTTTCATTTCTTCTGCAACAAAAAGGGAAATTTCTGCAACGCGAAAAGAGTGTCCTCTGTTTTCCTCAACCCGCGACTCAATCA
>JAIOSM010000260.1 GCA_021107575.1 Desulfobacteraceae bacterium
GGAATTACAAACTTTTTTATACCAGTTAAACATTTCCTTTTCATGCTCCAGGCTGTTTATAACGCTTTCAAGGTGTGTATCACCAAGGTCTTCAACAATGGCAATTCCAGAAAAAGCATCATGGTTATAAATTTTCGGAACTGGTAACCCTTGATTGTAGAGGTGGTTTCCAATGTCTATGAATGAGTCAAGCTGACAAGCTTTATTTGATTTGTTTGAAGAAGTGTTAATCCCATGATCAGAAGCAATATAAGTTTTATTATTGGCTGTTATGCGGAACCATTCTCTGTCTGAACCATCCCCCTTAAGTTTTTGAACCTTTATCCTATTGATGAGAGCCTGATTCTGGTTTTCAATTGTGGCACTGAGATATTTCATGGATGAGCGTTTATAAGTTTCTATGGTGCCGATATCTTCCCAGAAATAGTTGTTTTTAAGTATGAACGCATTGATTCTATGTTTATTTTTTATCAGGGTCTCATAAAGTTCAATTATGGAGAATATATTTTTATCCGGCATGAAATTCAAAATTTTCGGTGAAAGGATTTGAATACCTGTAAATGCGTATGGGTCAAGTGACGAGTTGAAATTTTTAATACAGTTATTACTGCCTATCTCAATTGTATTAAATTTTTCGTGCTTATGGAGAACTAAACTTGCAAGAAGGTCATTATCATGATGGAACTTAATTACATCAGAAAGGTCTATATCAAATAGAATGTCACTGTTAATAACTATAAATGTTGAATTTTTTATAAAGGCTTTAATATTTTTAACAGCCCCGCCAGTATCCAAAATATCAGGTTCATAAATTGTATCAACTTTTACAGGGTAAGTACCGGCCTGGATGTAGTTTTCAATCTGATCATAAAGGTGGTGGGTATTAATAATGATATCTGAGCAGCCTGCTTTGATAAGTTTCTCAATTGTATGACCAATAACCGGTTTTGAATCTATGGTAAACAGAGGTTTTGGTATGGCTTCTGTATATGGTAAAAGTCTTTTACCAAAGCCTGCAGCAAGTATCAGGGCTTTCATAATTTTATGAAGTTAAAAGCGAAATAATTTTTTCAAGTACTATTTTTAATTTTTTCAATTCAGCTTTATTTTTAGGATCTGAAATATTATTTTTAATACAATATGAAGTTGCATTGATATAATTTATTTTGGATAAAGATTCTTTTAATAATATAACGTTTTGCTTGTACATTTTTAAGCCAATGGATTGAATTTTTTTAATTCGTTCTTTGGGTTCATGGTCATCTTTGGCATATTTTTTATAATAATTTAATACTGTTATAGAAGATTCAAGGAAAGGTAATAAAAATTCAGCAAAGCATTTTATTTTTTTTAAGCCGGAAGAAGTTATGTTGTATGAATCAGGAAGAACTCTGTCAGGTAATACAATTCCGTCATTTACAAAAGCCTTAAGACAACTGGATATATAATCTTCACAGACCATATTTTCATCATAGGGGAATTCATCCATAAATAAGTTCTGGAGAAATCTATACCTTTCTATAAGTTCCTCAATTGTAAATTGAAAGCTTTCTTTCTCAAGGATTGCTGTTGCAGTGTAGGCAGCAGGAATAAAGAAAGATAAAGAATTATTTTTGTAATAGTCAAGAACAGGGCGCTTATTGTTTTTGACTAAAAAGTAAGTATTCTCAGTTATTTCCTCTTCGTCCTCATCAGCTAATTCTAAAAAATTTCTTGAAATAAAGAGATCAATGACATGGTTAAGAGAAGTGTCAGGATCTATAGTTAACGTATCAGCAAATTCTATATTAAAAAATGAAAGATAATTCATATAAGCATCGGTTTTGTAAAGAATTTCTTTTTTAAGGAATTTGCCTTTATTATTATTTAAAACAGAGCTTGCAATAATTGCATGGGGTGTAACTATGGATATTGAATTGATTGAATTGACAAGCTTGTATCCTAAAGCCTGAATAATTTCCTTTGCTTCATCAGTACCCGGGTAAACATTAGCGCTGGTTTTTTTATTAATATAATCCTTTAAAGAAATCGGCTCATCAAATTTTATGTAAACTTTACCATATTTCTTTTTCAAAAGTTTACGCGCCTTAAAAATTTGAGAAACACTTTCCGGGTCTTTTTTACCACCCCCAAGTTCCTTTAAATATGCATCTTCTTCAAGTACCCTGTCGTAGGCAACATAAATGGGAACAAACATGATATTGCGGCATGCATTGCTAAGATAGGCATTAAATACCATGGATAACAATCCAAATGTAGGTGATAAAAGTTTTCCTGACCTGCTTCTTCCCCCTTCGATATAGATTTTGATATTAAAGCCTTCACTGAGGAGTTTTGTAATATAAGAATTGAATATTTTTTTATAAAGTGTTGCTCCCTTAAAACTTCTTCTTAAGAAAAATGCACCTCCGGTTCTGAATATTGGTCCTAAAGGCCAGAAAGAAAGGTTTTTACCGGCAGCTATGTGAGGAGTAGGCATTTTATTTGAATACATAACATATGGAATGAGGAGATAATCCAAATGGCTTTTATGGCATGGAATAAAAATCAAAGGCGCCTCTTTTGAAACCTCTTTAACCCGGGCAAGGCCTTTCTGATCTACCACCACCCCTTCAAAAATATTCTTAAAAACCCAGGTTAAAAGCGCATGCGCTATTTGCACAGCTTTAATATTATAGTTAGCTGCAATTTCTTTAATATAACCAGCTGCTTTTTTACGGGTTTGCGCTAATGTTTTGTTTTCTTTTGATGCATAATCCGCAAGGTATTCCTGCAAATATTTATCTGTAAGAATATCCTCTGTAATCTCCTGTTTTGATTTGATCTGAGGACCTATAATGCTTCTAATCTGGTTATT
>JAIOSM010000165.1 GCA_021107575.1 Desulfobacteraceae bacterium
AGGATTGTGAAAATTTTACACTCCCCCCTTGTAAATCACGCCTTGGCACATAAAGTAGTTGGAGATTACTACCTTTTTCAAAAAAGGTTTCAAAATATGCCATGTCATCGCCTTTTTTATAATCCCGCTCAGTGTCATATGGCGAAAAAGGGTTAAAAACATCCATAGGGTTAAACAAGAGCGCATTACCCCACGTTACTGCCTGTCTTCCCATGGTAACTCTTCCGAAATCACCATCTAAGCTAAAATTAAGCCTGTCTATCCTATGGTAAAGAAAATAGTCATTATCTTCTTTGATCTTTGTTGATAAATCTAATAATTTAGTATCATCGTTATCAAATTGTACTTGAAAAACCTGCGCAATAAATGTATCAGGATATCTATCCTGAAAAAATTCTGAAGCTTCCATTAAATCGCCCAATGAAGACGAAAATAAGTAATGGCAATCAAAACTAAAGTTATCATTAAAAAAAGTTCTGCTTTTTATTCTTAAGTTTATATCAGAACCGAACCATGCATCATCTTTAAATTCTGCATGGATTGAATCCTTTTTATAGTCAGCGCCTGTAAAACTTAGTTTTATTTGTCCCCCAAATGTTGTTTCGATCTTACTGTCTGAAGTTACAGCAAAAGCCGGTAAAGCTAAGAATAAGATCATACAAATAATAATGCGAATAAATAATACCCTCATAATGACCTTTTCATCTTTCCTTTATGATATCATCTTCAATCCGCCCGTCTTTCAACTTTACAATACGTTTTGCATAATCCATAACCATATTGTCGTGGGTAGAAAATATAAAAGTAACTTTCTTTTCCTTATTCATTGTTCTCATCATATTAAGGAGGGATTCACCGGTTTTGGAATCTAGATTTGCTGTGGGCTCATCGGCAAGCACAATTGCAGGGTTGGACACAATAGCCCTCGCCACTGCCACTCTTTGTTGCTGTCCTCCTGAAAGCTCCGAAGGTCTTCTATTATAGTTCCCCTCAAGCCCTACATCATCAAGAATTGCCCGGGCTTTTTTCCTTCTTTCTATAGCTGCTACGCCCTGAAGCAACATAATATACTCAACATTTTCTTCAGCTGAAAGCACCGGGATAAGATTATATGCCTGGAAAACAAACCCGATCTTATTTAATCTCAAGTCTGCAAGTTGAGATTGTTTCATATCGGAATAATTATTACCATCAACAATAATGTCCCCTGAGTCAGGATTATCAATTCCGCCAACGATATTAAGCATGGTTGTCTTCCCTGAACCTGAAGGCCCTGCTAAAGCCATAAACTCGCCTTGCCCGACTGAAACTGACATACCTCTTAAAGCAAATACCTGCATTTTCCCCTGGAAATAACTCTTTTTAATATTTTCTGCAGTAACTATATAGTTGCCTGTATGATTGTTCATTTTCATTTTCTCCTAATAATTTTATTCTCTCATTGCCTCAACAGGCGTTATCTGTGCAGCTCTTATTGCAGGATAAAAAGATACAAAAACTCCTAAAAAAAATATTACATAATTTACACTCATTACATCATTAAGTGTCAATACAGGATAAATTATTCGGGACATGCCGAAAAACTCAGCTCCTTTGCCAAACATTGCAAGGTTAATGCCATTCTCTTTCATTAAAAAAACTGAAATCATGCCCAGCGCATTCCCCGTCAATATTCCAACCATAAGTATAAATATTGACTCTGTAAGGACTGAACGAATAACCCACCATGGTTTCATACCAAGAGCTCGTAAAAGTCCAAATTCTCTCACTCTCTCAAAAACAGCCATAAGGCTTGTATTTACAATACCAAATCCCATGGCAATAAAAACCACAACATACCAGATATACATAAAGCTATTAAACATACCCAGGTAAGCTTCAAGCATTGGAAGTAAGTCTTTCCATGTTTCAACACTGTATAACCTTGTATCAAGCTTCTCTTGAAGCATTTCACCAAAGGCATCGACCATCTCCTCATCAGGAAGAACAATTGATATTTCTGATATCCCTGTTTGCATATTTAATAAATTTCTTGCGCCAGACATGGTAATAAAGAGATAACTTTTTTCAGTTGATTCCATCTCTGCTCTATAAATCCCTCGAATCCTGAAAGCTTTAGATACGACTTTACCGTTCTTATCCCTTGTCATCAGAATAAGTTTTTTCCCGATTTTAGTATCAAACTTATCTAACAGAGCTTTGCCAACCAGAACACCTCTTTTATCACTTTCTTCAAGAAAAGTACCTTTAATAATACTTCTTCCTACAAACGAAATCCGTTCTTCTTGTTTTGGGTCAATGCCTACCAGAGTTACTCCTGATGAATGACGTGCATTACTGACAAAAGCGCTCACTTTTATTCTCTCAGCCCAAAGAGCATCTTGTGGAAGGCTGTTTTCAAGCACAACCCTGATTACATCAGGTCGTTCCATGCTCTTATCAATAGAAGGATCCTCTCTGTAATTTTTATGGTGTATCTGAATGTCGCCGACCAGTACTGATTTCCCATTTTCCAGCATACTGTTAAGCATACCCCGGGAAAAGGCACTTAAAAAAACCATACTCCATACACCAATAGCCACAGCAGTTATAATGACAATAGTCCTTCTCGAATTTCTCCATATATTTCTCCATGCAAGTTGAAAATACATGCCTTCTCCTTTACACGCTATTTATTGCTTCAACAGGTGTTAATTTCTTTACTTTAAGTGCAGGGTATAATGCTGCACACAATGTTATAAAAAGCACTGCCACAGGCCCTGCAAAAGCAGAAATAAACGATAATTTCGGATATACCGTGCCGGACATGCCATACTCTTTGAGAATTTCTGATGCGCTTTCCAGGTTAATCCCATGGATCTGAAACCATAATGTGAGCAGACATCCTAAGGCTCCTCCAATACTAACTCCGACAAGCGTCATAAAGGAAGATTCCATCATAACAAGCTTTAAAAGTCTTCCAGGCTTCACACCCAAAGCAAGCATGACGCCGAACTCTTTTGTTCTTTCAAGAATTGCCATAAGAAATGTATTTAAAATACTAAATGCCACAACTATAATTAAAATAGCATAAAAAATCATTGCAGAGACAAGATCAAGTTTGATCCCCTGAACAAGCCCTGGAACAAGTTCTTTCCAGTCAAGCAGAACAATTTCCTTACCATCTTGATTATCTGGCAGATCCTTTTTAAGCTCCTTGACAATATTGCTAACATCATAAAGAGAAGCAGCTGTGCAGACAATTTCATGAACAGAGCCTTGCATATAGAATAAATCGTTAAAATAATTCAAAGGGATTTGAATGCTATTCCTGTCGAATTCATCAATTCCTGAAGAAAAAATTCCTTTTATAGTTACAATACCTGCGGCAATTGAACCGTTTTTTCCCTGGCCCAATATTGTTAATTCATCATTCACTGAAACCTTGAGATGTTGTGCTAACAGTTGCCCTATAAGTGCTTTATCTGTGTCATTTTTATCAAGATATCCGCCTTTTTTCACAAGTGTTTTAATGGTTGAGACTGAGGCTTCGCCTAAAGGATCAATTCCTGTAACAAGTACGCCT
>JAIOSM010000240.1 GCA_021107575.1 Desulfobacteraceae bacterium
TAACTCTATTCCTACATGCTGTAGATGCCCATCTGTAAGACAACTTTTTTCCGCACACAGAATACCAACATCTTTATTAGGTACTATAGCTTGCTGGATTAATGGAACTTGCATCAAACTAGACATATAAACAGGTACGTTTACAGAACCTGCAACTTCTTTTTGAAACCATGCAAAATAACCACATTCGGCAACTATTGCCCGACAACCCATGTATTCAAGATGTTTAGCTGCATCTATAATAGGTTCAATTAATGGTGTTTTATCTTCCTCATGCATAAGGTTAAGGTTATCTACACCTATGATAACTTCATATTGAATGGGAAAATTAAAAGCACTTGCATTTCTTACATCACCTGGAAATCCTGGATAAACATCATCCAAAATCATAATACCTAACCCCATACCGTAACATTTATGATTTTTCCGTGCCTTAATAAAATTAATATCTCTATCTCTTGACTGGTAGAACATAATGTCACTCCTTAATATTAATATAAAAAAATAAAAATAATTTTCACCGGCAGTCTTAATTTCTAATCTGCCATCCAGCTTTCCTGCCGCCGGTTAAACTCTGCAACTATGTCTTTCGGAAGTGAATTCAGCGCAGGAGCTTTCATTAGCTCAAGGGTTTGTTTGCGCAGGCGGTCATCCAGAGTATTTTCTAAAACAGTTCCCGGGGCCTGGCCCTGGGTACGGTGAAAAAGTTCCGGATAAATCACGCTTTTAAAATTCTGCATTGTATGGGGCTCCATTAAAAAAGTGCCACCCGGGCCGATCTTGTCTATCAGATCCAGAGCCAGGGTATCTGTTGATACATCAATGCCCCGGGCGAATTTTTTTACCATGGACAGAATTTGCTGCCCCACAACCAGATGAGCAGGTGAGAGGATACTGCCGTGATCCAGCCAGCAATGGGTGTCATGAACCAGTCCACCTCCCACTGTGGCCATGACTATATCCTGAAGGCTGCCTTCCACCGCAGCCTGGACATCCACCTGTTTGGCATCGGTACATCCTGACGTACCGAGAAAGGGAATTCCGTATCTCTGGGCAAGTTGTGACATGCCCCCGACCATCATAGCCATTTCAATGGCACCGTATGAATAAACAGTGGTCTTCATATCCATGATGGTGATAAAAGAGCCCATCACAAAGGGGCTGCCCGGGTTGATTACCTGCTGGAGCACCAGGCCGCTTAAGGCCTCGGCAGTGCCCATGACAATGCCCGAGGCCATAGTCGCCGGGAAACTGCCCCCCAATTGCATGCCGGAATAATGGGCAAGAGGAATCCCTTGTTGGGCAGCGAAAATATTTTTTTCAACCAAATGATCATCGTGGGTGAGGGGAGAAATAGTGCAGTTTAAGGTTCCCAGGTTGGGGGCATTTTTAAAGGCTTGCTCACCGCCTTTGCACAGCAAAGCCATTTCATAGATTTCCTTGAGGCTTTCGCTGTCATTGCAGGAAACAATAACAGGTTTGCTGCAATGTTCCAGAGCCATGCGTGCCACACATCTATCTGCAATATTTTCGGGCATATCCCTGGCAATCCCAAGGGTCATAATCCAGTCATAATTGTCGAGTCTGTCACACAATTTTGTCATGGACACGACATGCTCACTTTTGCACTCGCTGACTTCCTGTGTGTCAGGATCAAGATAATTAACGCAGTCAATGACGGCACCAAAGTGGGTACTGGCCCCTTCCACCACGATTTGTCTGCTATCATCCCGGTTGCCCAGAGTCAAGCTTTTAGGGGCTGTTGATATGGCTTTTTCCACCAGATCAGAAGGGATACGCACTCTATCTGTATCTACTTTACAGCCTGCCCCGTCAAGAATTTCAAGAGCCTGCGGATGTTTAATGCATACACCGGTTTGTTCCAGAACTTCCAGCGTCGCCGAATGAACAGCCGTCAGCTGATCCTCATTAAGGATTTTCATGGATGGGGTAAAGCTCAATTCGTCTACAAGTAGTTTCCTGTTCTTATTCATTTATCTATTCCTATTCGTTTAAAGCATCTGACCGCCTGTCCATACCGGCCAGGGATATGAGTCACCACCTATCGGTTTTGAACCATCGTTTAGAGTTAATATATATCTCATTTTCTTCTCTCACCGTTCCTTAAAAAAGAAATTGCTGTTTTATTATGTCATATCATTTGCTTATATAAATTCAAACGATTCAACATGGTTTTGACATGGGTTACCTTTGGTATAAAAAATTATTTTCTGTGATAAATCCATTACAATTGATAAACACGTTTTTGATGCCTGTGTAATCGGAATAAATTCATCACTGTCATGGAGACAAACTGAAAAGGGATGATCAAAATGGTCTTTTAAAATATTCTGTATACTTTTTATTTCAAGTTTTCCATCCATTTGAGTGAGCAATTTTGTAATTCTATTCAGCCGACAATAGGTGGACGGAGCGGGATTGTGATGGCCTTTCCTAGTATCTTTAAAACCAATACAGGGCTGTATATAATGATTGGTGTGCGCCAGAGTATTTTTCTGAGGAAAAATAATATTATTTTCAATGCAGGAAGTTTCAATATCCACTGCTTCACCATCTTCATGGGCAATTAAAAAATTCATTGAATGCCCTTTGGGGCTGTCAAGTAAGCTCCCCATGGCCTGAGTCAGGCGGCTTGATTCAAGAATTCGTCGGGATATAAATATCCATGGTATACCGACCATTGCTCTGTCAGCACTCAGAGTATTTACCACAAGACCTATGCCAGCACTATTCATACCTATTTTGGCAAGCTGTCCTGCTTCAGTAAAAGTCACAATTGATGGGATGTTTTCTCTTTGAGCGATTTTTAATATTACCTGGCAGGATTCAATCTCTCTGTTCCAGTCCCAGTTTTGAGCAAGAATTGTTGAATTATTTTTAGTTGCCCCGGGAAGTGCCACAAGAGTCGAACATTCATCTGTGAAAATATTTAAATCAAACAAAATTTCAGATCGCGCGTTTATGGCAAAAATCTCTTTGAATGACAAATTAGCACCTGTTGCAATCCCCTGGATTTCATCTATAAGATCCGGGGCAAAAGTTTTTGCTTTAACAATATATGGATCAAGCATCGGTAATATTTTATTCAAGGTCAATCCAGTATTTTTAAAGAACAGTTCTTTATAGATTTCAAGAAGATTTTTAATGGTATTGCCTGCAGCTTCTCCATAGGTTTGCCCCCGTTTATTAGAATCAAGCTGGTCAAGTTCAATTACTGGAATCGATCCCAAATTAATTTCCCCCTTATAAAAGATTAATTGTTATCAATCTATTTCATTTCTTTTAGGTCACCGGTTGTTCCTGATGTATAAATGATAAGTCCGGTATCACACACCACCTATCGATTTTCATCATATGCTGTAAGAACTATTTCAATATTTGCATTTATAGCAAGTTAAAGTTATTATTTAATTCTGTAACCTTCAAGCTTTTCTTCATCAACCTCAATACCAAGACCAGGTTTGTCAAGTGGCAACAAACAACCATCTGCAACTGGGAAAGCATCAACGCAGATATCATCAGCATAAAAATGCCCACCATATTTATAATGATGCTTTCCTTTAGGAGAGTTCATTGAAATTACACAAGGAATCGTATGTGATGGTTGTGAAAGAGCAAAATGAAGGTTTGCAGCATTTCCAATTGCAGACTCAATTCCATTTACATCACAAGGAATGTTGTATGTGTGAGCAAGCATAGCAACTTTTTGTGCCTCATATAGCCCACCAGCCTTACCTATGTAAATTGAAATTGCATCAGATGCTCTCATATCAATTGATGCATATGCATCAGATACATTCCAGGTACTTTCATCAGTGATTGTCTTCATAGGAACCTTATCTGTAATAATTGACATCTCCTTAAGACCTCCCACGGGCTGTTCAACCATGTCAAGTAATGGCTTCCCTGATTCTGTCATGCTGTTTAGAATATTTAATGCGGTCTTTACTTCACCATATCCTTTATTGGCATCTAAACGAAGCCAGACATCATCTCCGAATTCTTCACGAAGCATTTTTACAACAGCTATATCTCTATCAAAGTCTTCTCCACCTTTTATCTGGAATGCCCTGATTCCATCTTCATAGCATCCTTTTGCCTCTTCAAGAGCTTCTTCAAGACTCATAATACCTATCATATGGGCGATAGGTACTCTGTCACGTACTTTCCCACCTAATAACTTATAAACAGGTTGCCCGGTCACCTTACCCCAGATATCATACAGGGCAATATCAACTGCACATTTAGCATAACTATTTGCACGCACATATTTTTCCATTTGCATATGA
>JAIOSM010000154.1 GCA_021107575.1 Desulfobacteraceae bacterium
AATTTTACACCTTCGTATGAATGATCTCCATCAATAAAAAGGAAATCCACCTTTTTGTCGAACTTTTCAGCCACTTTGTGGCTTGTGCCTTTTATAACGGCATGATAAATTCCTTGTATTTGACCGTGCTTTTCTTAAACTCGTCAGAAGTGTTCGGTTGTCCTTTAGAAAAATCCTGAGCTATTACACTTTCAAGAGTATCACGAAAAAAAACTGTGCGCTGATAAGTTGGAATAATGATTGAGATTTTCATAGGTAATGACGAAATGCTTTCTGGTACAACCTGACAATTTTTGTTAAATTTACTTCAAAAATGCTATTTTCAGGCATTACACGTTTTGCCATTTGAATTAAATCATACATGCCCTTTCTATCTATTATTGCTAATACAATAAAATACATGACGATTGCTGTGATACAATTGATCGCAGTTTCAGCATAAATATAATTATTGAGTGGCAACAAGGATTTCAAGCAAGCTAATGTTATTATAGTCATAATAACCGCAATCATTTTTGGGTATAATATAATAAATATATTTTTCCAATTTAAGTCTAAAAATTTTGTACCGATAATTACAAAAATAACGAAGCCTACAATGACAGTAGCAAGCTTGGCATAACAAAACCCAGCAAGCCCTCCATATTTTGCTCCTGCGATAAATGCTGGTAGCGTATACAGCAATTTTACGGACTGTAATTTCGGCATAACATCTGGCCTGTTAATTGCTTTAAGCGCATCTGGTATAGTAATTGTAACTATATAAGAAAATGACTGGGTAATGGCAAGAATTCCAAGCGGAAGCTCTATACCTGTCCATTTTTCACCAATCAGAAAAGGTATTACATTTACATTGAACAATATAAGTATTCCAAGTAGTGGCGATATTGAAGCAACTATATGAAGTAGTTTGTACAAAACTGAACGAATTGCACCTATATCATTTTTTAAACCACATAATAATGGATATGATATTGATAAGGGGGAGAATACTGAACTAAATATAAATACCACAATCATAGATGCGATGGAATAGAGCCCTAACTGGCTTGCATTTAGAAAGTGCCCGACGATTGCTTTATCTCCCCACATATAAAACCAACCAAGCATAGCTTCCAATGAACACAGGGAACCAAAGTACAAAACCTTTTTAGCTATTATCGTGTCGAATTCAAATAGTGGTTTTATGGGAACAAAATACCATAAAGCAAATGTCCTTATAACAGAGCTTGTTAGATACCCTATAACCAATGCCCATACATTAAAGCCTATATAGGCCAGTGGAACAGTTACAAACAAAGGAGTTATTGCTGGCAAAAGGTTAACCTTGAACAATTTATTATATTCCAGTTTCTTAATCATACTGCTATTGTGACAGGTATTGAGAGAAGACAGTATCATCTGTATTGCCATTATTCTGATTACCAATATACTATGCGGATTATGGAAAAATTTTGCTATCAGTGGAGCTGTTAAAAATATCATTAAATAAAAACATACACCTGTACCAATTGACATCCAAAAAACCGTATTAAAAAGCGACATTTCGCTCTCGGAATCATTTCTCTGGATAAAAGCTCTCGAAAATCCAGTTTCCCTTATCGCCTCAACAAAAGCTATAACCAAAGTTGCAATCGCCACTAGCCCGAAATCAGCGGGGATTAACAGTTTAGCTAAAACTAATTGAACAATAGGAGATACAAATTTTGGCAAAATAGTATAGCCATAACTCCATTTAACGGAGTTTAACGATTGCAGGAAAATCTTATTGTGATTTTTCATAACTGTTGCAAACTGAAAAGACCAAAAGCGTTCTTATTTTTGTTGTAGTAAACGTGCTGCCTCTTTAACACCATAAAGGCTTTTTTTCTTCAAAGATGGGACTGTTTTTTTTAGCTTTTCTTGAATATTATCTCTATTGTTTATCATCCATTCTATCTGCGGCCATACATCTTCAAAGGTTGCAAATTCCATATCATTTTTCACAAAGCATTGTGATAAATCACACAAATCTGCAAGACCTTTAAGCTTTGTTTGTTGATAGATGCCACTTGCAATTCCAGCAAATGGAACCAGCATTGAAGCAGCAAATACACAAAAATGATACCGAGAACCTATGACCACATCAAATAATCCAATTAAACTCTTCAAAATGATATCATCATATTCCCCAGCAAACGCCTTGATATTTTTTTTATTTTTTACTCTATTGATTATTTCTTGATGCAATTCTCTATCGTCAACACCAGAGCAATAGTCAGTGGGAATAAATACGACCTTAGCTTTAAATCTATCAACAACTGCATCTGCTATCTCTGCCATAAGCTGACATTCTCTTGAAAGATCGGCAAACTCGCCCCGTCGCCTAAAGAGCCTCAAGGAACTCTTAAAATTCATTGCTACAGTCAGTTCCGATTCTAGTTCATGCCACTTTTTGCCCACCTCTTTTAAAAGTATTTCCTTGGCTGTTTTCTTTTCAATAACAGGAATTGTCATAGCATCATCTGCGGCATCATACATCTTTGGCATAGTAACACCAATTTCACGACATCTTTGATGGGATATTTCCTTATCCCTAAATGTTAATAAACGAACAGAGTTCAAACACGCCTTGGCAAAAAACCGGTCTATTGTATTTTCGAAAGGGCCAATTGTCTGCCCTGAAACGATAACAGGTTTATGAAGAATCTTTGCAGAAAGATAAATAAATCCCTTTTTGTATAATTCTTGAGGAATAATACTATTCAAATTCCCTCCACCGACGTTGAAAATAATATCTGATGATATCATTTCGTTCAAGACATTACGTGCCGCTGGCCAAAGTTTAAGGTGTATTCCTTTTTTCGAAAGGGAAGTGGCCAATAGAAACATGAAACCATATAAAGCACTTCGCACATTTCCAAGATTTGCTCTTATTCCGCTATTAGGTGAAAATCCAAGGTAATCTATATCTTTAATCGATCTTTCTTTATGAGTCTTCTGCGTGTAGGTTGGATCAGGTGACAGCATAACAATTTCTAATTCATCGCCAAGTATTTCTTTCAGGTTAAGTATATCTGCATGAGGCATTGCTTCATCACCAATATCCTTTGATCCATATCCCCCCATCATGATCATTTTATACTTAGATTTTTTAAGAGAAACTGAAGATTTGACGGGTATTAAGCAAAACAACATATTAAATATAGTTTTCAATATGTTAAGCACAACATGAAACGTTCTCATTGCTTTCGCAGATATCCTTTCAATCATAAAAAAAAGTTTTCCTATAAGATTCAATAAACAATAATTTTTGTTATTATTTGACAATTTACATCTTGTGAACAGCATTAAAGCTTTAACAAAAGTCATGAACGACTTTGTCCTTATATCGGAATATAGATGTAGATTACCGTATTCAGGAGTAGGTTTACCAAATATATCGCAAATCTTTTTCCGCGGCGCAATTTGGGCTTTATTCGCTAAATCCTGACTTGAAATCAGGGTTTGCAAATCAATATCATGCAAGCAGACATTTCCCTTGTGATTCATTTCTTGAAGTATGGCGAGCATCTTGGGTTCGCGCACAACAACTGTCGAAGTTCCCAGTGGATGATCCCAGGATCCAGTCCAGTTGTCACCAAATGATATATCAGCAAGCGCTGCCAGTTTATCGGGACAAAGATAACAACGGTATGGCATAAAAAATTTAAAGAACATGTAGCCCCAGTAATCAAAGCTTAAATGTGGGATTTCTTTTATTTTCTCATCCTTGAGCTTTATGTTCATATGGCCAAGGTTTTTTTCACCTGCCCTGTAATCCAAATGTTCTACGTCCTTTAAAGCAATTTTACGATTATATAAAAGATGCCTTGTTGCATGAAAGTTGGGTGTTCGGCTACAGAAGAGACCTAAACAGTAGGGTATCTTTTCGGACATTTTGCTATCAATATTCTGCCATTTCCTAAGTGCGTGAATATGGCAGGGTAAGCCAACAAAGGCAAAGCGTCCAGTTTCGGACTTTACAGAACTAAGAATCTCTCCCACAGGTACGGGACAATATTTGGATTTTTGAGATC
>JAIOSM010000361.1 GCA_021107575.1 Desulfobacteraceae bacterium
GACATATGTGTATATTCTTCATTCTCATACCCTTTAATCTGCTCTGGAGTAATACCGAGTTGCTCCAATTTATAATCAAGGAGAATTCTTGTTCCGGCACCTGATTGCCTGTTGATAAAAGTAATATCTTCTCTTTTCAGATCTCCTAACCCTTTTATCCTCTTTGGGTTATTTTTTGCTATTATCAGGCCCTGATCCCGCATAACCAGATTTACAAGCTTAAGTTGTTCCCCTTTCAAATATTTTTTAATATATGAAATATTATAGGTACCATCCTCAGGATCGAGAAGATGTGCCCCGGCCATATGACACACGCCTTTTTTAATTGCCATCAGTCCACCCATGCTTCCTACATGGCTGGAGGATATGCTGAAATTCTTATTGTCTTTCCTTATCTGATCAAAAAGCAGGTCAAGCGTATTATCATGGGAGCCTGTTATTACAATTGTTTTTTCTATTTCATCAAGCGGTTTTAAAAGCTCAGCACTTATTTCTTCTGTTTCCAATACGCCTTCACTATTGGCAGGTATTCTGATAATGCCGTCAGCTTCTGTTAAAGTGGTTATACTTCCTGCACCTCTTGGTAATTGAGATGCAATAAATTTGTCATCAACAGAGCCAATTTTTACTCTGATAAACTCTTCCTGTCCTAATTTTGAAGTAATTTTTCTTGCTGGTTTTATCGGGACAATATTTCTTTGCTCTGGTCTGAATTTTTGACATTCTGCAAGTAAAGGGCCTGCAAACTGTTCAAATGCAACAATTGCAGAAACAGGGTATCCGGGAATCCCAAAAACAGGTGTATTAAGTACCTTGCCAAAAAGCACAGGTTTGCCCGGCATCATTGTAACTCCATGGACAAAAACTTCGCCAAGTTCTGAAATAACCGGCTTTGCATAATCCATAGAGCCTGCAGAAGAACCACCAATTATCATTATCATATCATATTGAGTGTCTGAAGCTGCCTGCTTTACAGCATCCTTGATAGTCTCAAGATTATCTTTCAGCATTGCATGGCGTTCAAAATCTGCTCCGAACTTTTTGCAAAGATGACCCAATACCGTGGAATTCGACTCTATCACATCTCCTGGTTCAAGAGTTGCAGTTGTGATATCTTCCCATTGCTTTAACTCTGACCCGGTTGGAATAATAAGAACCTTTGGTCTTTTATGAACTTTAACTTTAAAAATTCCACCGGACAAAAGAGCGCCCATGGAATATGCATCAACTTTATGACCCCGGGGGAATAAAAGTTCAGTTGCAACAATATCCTCCCCCATCTTTCTCACATGCTGCCAGGGAAATACCGGAGATTCAATTTCAATATTCTTATCATCAATGATATTAAGATGCTCTATCATAATAACTGCATTGGTATTTTCCGGCATAACATGACCTGTATTTATCCAGAAAGCATCTTTATCGATTACCAGATTTTTCGGAGCATCCGGGTTAGCACCAAAACTTACTTCTGCATTGATAGCAACTCCATCCATGGCACCAGCATGAAAATTCGGTGAAGACGTTGCTGCAAAGACCGGTTCTGCAAGCACCCTTTCAAAAGAATCAACAGTAGTTATTGTTTCAACGGGCATGGTAAAATCTTTAAAATTATCAAAAAGAATCTTCTTTGCCTGCACTATGCTTTTCATGTCAAGATATACATTCCGTTTCATTTTTTTATTCTCATTTTTAGTTATTTACTAAAGTGGTATAATATTAACACCAGAGCCTTTTTCCATACCTTCGATATTTTCTCCTATTTCAAGGAGACCATCAGCTTGCACCATGGTTTTTATCAACCCTGATTTCCCAAGTATTGGTTCTGCATATAGTTCATTATCTTTTTTTATAAGGCGAATTCTTACAAAATCCTGTCTACCCTGGGTTGATGCAATGTTCCGTGATAGTTTTGCAGGGATCATTAATTTATTTTCAAAAACATTGTTTGCGCCTTTAAGCTTATTTAAAAAAGGAAGAACAACTATTTTAAAAACAACCATGGCAGAAACAACCTGTCCTGGTAATCCCCATAAAAGTTTATCCCATGATTTTGCAAAAATAGTTGGTTTGCCGGGACTTATTGAAATACCATGGGCTAAAATCTCAGACTTTTCAATTTTATTTAAAACATCGATTGTAAAATCTCTTGCTCCCACAGAGCTCCCTCCGGAGATTAAAACCATATCCGTCTCTAAAAAAGCCTTTTTGCATATATCAAGTAAAGCATTAAAATCATCTTTGATAATACCGTAAAGGTGCGGGATGCAGCCTGCTTCTTTTATAAACCCTGCAAGCGTATATGAATTGATATCGCGTATCCTACCGGGACCGGGAGTCTCAGCAACATCAATAATCTCATCTCCCGTGGAAATTATTCCTACCTCAGGCCTTTTATAAACTTTAATTTTTGAATATCCCAGTGCTGCGGCCAATCCGATTTCAGGAGGCCGGAGTTTTAAACCTTTTTGCAATACGACTTCACCTTTTGCAAAATCTTCAGAAGAATCAATTACATTCTGGAGAGGGGCAACACTTTTATAAATTTCAACAGAATTCTCATCAATAGCTATAGTATGTTCAACCATGACAACACTGTCTGCACCTTGAGGGAGCATGCCGCCGGTGGAGATATCTGCAGCAAAGCCCGGCTTAAGAGAAAAAGTCGGGATCTCTCCCATATTAACCTGCCCTGCAATTTCAAGCCAGGAAGGATTTGACTCAGTTGCGCCAAATGTTGATTTTGAAAAAACTGCATACCCATCCATTGTAGCTCTTCTAAAGCCCGGTATATCTAAGGAAGCAGTAATATCTTCAGAAAGTATTCTTGACACTGCATCAGTCAGAGCGACAGTCTCTGTTCCCATACATGAGCAGTCGGTAAGATTTCTCATAACCTGATCAAGGGTTTTTACATTGAAAAAATGATCCATTATAATGCCTCTTTCAGGCGATCCATTGCTTCTTCCACATTTTCATGACTATTAAATGCACTTATTCTTATATATTTATCGCCGCATTTACCAAATCCTGCACCCGGAGTACATACAACAGCTGCTTCTGAAAGAAGAAATTGAAAAAATTCCCATGAATCTCTTTGCCCACCATCAATCCAGATATAGGGAGAACTGCCACCTCCAACGTAATCAAACCCCAATGAGTCCATAGCATCTGTTACTATATCTGTATTTTTAAGATAATATGATATAAGCGCTCTTGTTTCTATTTGTCCCTGCTCGGAATAAACAGCTTCAGCAGCTTTTTGAACAGGATAGGAAACACCGTTAAATTTTGTGTTCTGCCTTCTGCCCCAGAGTGAATGCAGAGAAATTTTTTCATTATTATCATTGTAGATCATGCATTCTTTTGGAACAACAGTCACTGCACACCGTGTGCCTGTAAATCCCGCAACTTTGGAAAAACTTCTGAATTCCACAGCAACTTCTTTTGCTCCTTCAATTTCAAAAATAGAATGGGGAGAATCATTTCTAATGAATGCTTCATATGCTGCATCAAACAGAATCAATGCCTTGTTCTCCCTTGCATAATCAACCCATTGTTTTAAATATTGTTTTGGGGCAGTTGTACCAATAGGATTGTTTGGAAAACAAAGATAAATAAGATCCAGTTTTGTATCAGGTATTTCAGGCAGAAAATTATTCTCTTTTGTACATTCAAGATAATGAATGCCTTGGTACCTGCCATTTTCATATGTCCCGGTTCTTCCTGCCATAACGTTTGAGTCAAGATAAACAGGATAGACAGGATCAGGGATTGCAATCTTAAGGTCAAGGGCAAAAAGTTCCTGAAAATTTGCAGTATCACATTTTGACCCATCACTCACAAATATTTCATCAGGGCTTATTGATGCTCCTCTTTTTTGAAAATCTTCTTTACTGATTATTTCTCTTAAAAAAGAATATCCGCCCGAAGGACCATACCCCCTGAAAGTTTCTTCTTTTGCCATCTCATCCACACCTTGGTGAAATGCTTTAACACAAGCTTCCGGCAGTGGTTTGGTAACATCTCCTATGCCTAGTTTTATAATTTTTTTGTCAGGATTTTCAACTTGGAAAGTTTCTACCCTTTTTGCAATATCTGCAAAAAGGTAGGAAGCTTTTAACTTGCTATAGTTTTCATTAACTTTTATCATATATCTGTCCTTTTAAATTTTTTAAAGAGCTCTTATATACATAATACATAAATAGATATAATCCATACTTTTTTATAAAATCTTTTTAGACAATACAGATCAATCTGTCAATCAGCAGTTTTTGAGATTACTTTTTGCAGGTAGGAAGGAAGAAGGTCGTAAACATCTGTGGGAGTTTTTACACTCCTGCTGGCATCCACCTGGTAGATTTTATTCGTGTCTCTACGGGCAGTGTCAATTGGGTCTGGTTGTTTCTTTAGAGTTATCTGAGCCGAATCCGTAAAAGGCAGGAGTATTGGTCCCTCAGAATGAAGGACATATGCAAGTTGTCCACTTTTAAGATATACAATGCTTCCAGGAGGATAAATTCCAATACTTTTTACAAAAGAATGAAGAATAAGCTGAAGAAGTCTGTTCTTCTGAGCATATGTTCTGAAAAGATCAGTTACAACGTTTATTTGGTTAAAAGCTTCTTTGTAGCATCTCTTTGAAGTCATAGCATCGAAAATATCAGCAAGCTTGCAAATTTTAACATAAATAGGAATTGCATTAAATTCAACCCCTTCAGGGTAGCACCTTTCTTCGTATTCAAAAAGAGGACCATGGTGATACTTAATAATATTTTTTAAATATGAATTCTTAAGCTTGTTTTCTTCAAGAATAAAGGTTCCATATTCAAACGAATGTTTTTTCACTTCTTCAAATTCTTTGTAGGTAAGTTTCCCTTGTTTATTAAGTATTGTATCAGATACCATAACTTTGCCAATATCATGGAGAAAAAACCCTAGAGAAATATCACTCAAATCATCTTTTTGAAAAAGGGTAAAACAATCAGTTGTTAAATCATTTTCCCGGGAAAATGATGCTAATGCTTTTTGATTTCCTGCTCTTAGAAAATCATTTATAAGATTACTGAAATGCTTATTAAAGCGATTTAATATTGCTGTTCCAATGGCACAGACGTTTACTGAATGATTGTAAAGATAATCATCGTAGGAAAATAGTTCTTTGGTGAGAAACGAAAAAGCATTGTCAGTCTCAGTTAAAAAGCTCACCAGATCAGAAACATTATTTTCAACTTCAGTGTAGTCAAATTTACCTCCGGTTTCTCTAATGTCTGAAAGAACTTTTTTAACATTTTCCTTTGCTTCAGCATATTTGACTTTAGCGGTTTTTTTAATCTCTTCTATTTTATAAAGTTTTTTTTCAATTTCGCCGGCAGAAGGGTCAAAGGATAATGCTGGCTCTTGCAGAGCCTCTTGTTTTACTTTATCTTCATTTACTTTACTTCTATTAATAGAGTCGTCAGAGTCAAGACCGCCTCCTGCATCCAAACCGATATGCTTGCCATCTTTGTCCCAAATGCCACTGTTTTCGCTGGAATTGACTGTAATTGAATTAACTCCATTGTCTTTGATAACATTAAGGATCTTGGTTGTTTCCACAAGATAATCTCTGTCCAGGAGAAGAGTTCCCTTGGCATTATACACGTCAATACCAGTTTTTATACAACCACCATTTGATACGATTTGAATCAGGTCATCAATGCTAAGTCGGCTGCTGCCTACCATCTATCCTCCCGGGTATAATTCCATGCATGTTTTGCAAGAGCTACAAATTCTTCTACATTAACAGTTTCCCCTCTTCGCACAGGATCAATTTTGGCAGCCTTCAGAATTATTTCTGCCTCTTCTCTGTTAATTGAAAGATCGTCACCTGCAATAGAATTCTTTAATGTTTTACGTCGCTTGGAAAACGCTGCTTTAATAACCGTGAAAAGATATTTTTCCTTTTCGCAAGAACTTACAGGTGTATCAAAAAAAGATACTTCAATAACTCTTGACTGCACCGCGGGCTTGGGGAAAAAAAGATGGGGTTTAATATCTGCGACCGGCTTAACATCCGAACAGTATTGCATCACAGCAGACAGTCTACTATAATCTTTCTCCCCGGGAGAAGCTGTTATTCTATTGGCAAGTTCTAATTGAAACATCAGGTATGCCCTTTTTATAAACTCTCTTTTTTCAACAAGCCGGAAAAGTATCTGTGATTAAATATTATAAGGAAGATTTCCTATTATTACAAGGCCATTTCTTTGGGCCAATTCTTCAATTTCCAATTTAAAAAAATCTTTACAAATAATTTCAACATTATTTTGACCTGATTGAGCTATTTCTTCTTCTAGCAAATCGATCAGGCGATTGTCTTTTTCTATGGCATAAACTTTTTTCGCTTTTCTAGCAGCTTCTGCAGTAAGGGCACCAAGGCCGGAACCTATCTCCAAAACCGTATCATTCCTGTCAATACCCGTTCTTTCAATAATCATCCGGGCAGTCGCATCATCGCTCAGAAAATTCTGCCCGTAGTCCTTTTTAGGAAAAATATTTTTTTTCCTAAGCAACCGTGCCGGAAAAGTCATTAAATTTTACTCTTTTTTTCTATATTCATGAAATAACTACTTGACTTTCTTCTGATTTTTAAGTTAAAAATATAAATATACTCCAATAACAAAGATTGTTCAACTGGTATTATTTTGTACTGAGGACAGAGCCTATGAAATGAGTAAATACTGGTTATGTAAGCAATTATATTGGGTTGTCATCTTATTTTGATAATTATTAATGGAGGATTGTCATGAGTGAACATTTAGGACATGGTATGAATTGGGAAGGGCTTTTAAAATCATTTTTTAGCAGATTTGATATTCCTTCCGGCACCCAGATCAGAGACTTAAACAACAGGCTTGATAAGCTTGAAGGCCTTTTTTTCCAACAACAGGCCGAAACAAGAAGTTTTAGGAAAAAAAGTAAAGTAAAATCAAAAAGCGCTTCTGCTGAAGTTCTTGATTTTGTTGGACAGTATCCTGACGGTGTGAGTTTTAAGATGATCAAAGAAAAAACCAGGTTTGATGATAAAAAACTGCGAAATATTATATACCGTCTTGATAAAATCAAAAAAATTGAGAAAGTAAAGCGCGGTATTTATAAAACAATTTAATAGTCTATTTAGTAAAATAGTCCTAATAGTCTCGGGGAAATTATTTTTTTATGAAAACAGGAGATCGCCTTTACGGCTACGTAGTAAATCGTGTTGCAACTCTTAAAGAACAGGACTCAGTACTGATACAACTTGAGCATGAAGCTACAGGAGCACAACACATACATATACAAAACAAAGATCTTGAAAATACTTTTGCAATATTATTCAGAACAGTGCCCGAAGATTCCACTGGCGTTGCACATATATTAGAACATACTGTTTTATGCGGTTCCAGAAAGTTTAATGTTAAAGACCCGTTCTTTTCCATGCTAAAAAGAGGGTTATCGACCTTTATGAATGCGTTCACCTCTTCTGACTGGACAATGTACCCTTTTAGCACGCAAAATTTCAAAGATTATTATAACCTTGCTGATGTATACCTTGATGCAGCGTTTTTCCCAAAAATTGATGAGTTGAGTTTTAAACAGGAAGGACATCGCTTAGAACTTGTCAAAACTGAAACCGGTGAAGAACTGGCTTATAAAGGCGTTGTCTATAACGAAATGAAAGGAGCAATGTCCTCCCCTTCAGAGATAATGGCAAGATCCCTGCTAAAAGCATTATATCCTTCAACAACATACCATAATAATTCCGGAGGCGAGCCTTCTGATATTCCAAAACTTTCACATAAAGGACTTAAAACTTTTCACTCAAAGTTTTACCACCCGTCAAATGCTTTTTTCTATACATATGGATCCTTTAAATTAGAAGACCATCTGAAATATATTGATAAAAAAGTTCTTTCCCAATTTAATAAAAAAGAGATGGATACAACAATTGGTACTCAACCAAGATGGAAAAAACCTAAGAAAGTCACCTGTTATTTTCCTCTTTCAAAAGAAGAAAAATCTGAAAAAAAGTATCAGGCTTGTGTTGCATGGCTAACTGCAGATACTAAAGATTTTTTTGAAGTGTTGGTATTGATAGTTTTAGAACAAATACTGTTGGGAAATGCGGCATCGCCATTAAGAAAAGCATTGATTGATTCAGGAATAGGTTCTGATTTGTGCGATGGTACTGGCTTTGATTCAGAAATGCGGGACACTTTGTTTGCTGTTGGACTCAAGGAGATCAAAAAGGATTCAATAAAAAAAGTTGAACAGATAATTTTTCAGACCCTTAAGGAGATTACTGCAAAAGGAATTAATAAAAACCTCATTGATTCAGCAATCCACCAGATTGAATTTGCAAGAAAAGAAAAAACCAATACTCCATACCCCTTTGGAATCAAGTTATTTCTTTCGTTTGCCGGAACATGGATACACAATGGAGATCCTGTAAATTGCATTGAGTTTGATAAAGATCTTAAAAAATTAAAAACTCTAACCAGCAAGGGCGGGTTTTTAGAGAAAAAGATAGAAGAATATTTCATTAATAATCCTCACAGAGTCTTATTTACACTTGCCCCTGATCATGAAATGGAACAAAAAGAAATTGAGCGCACAAAAAAAGAGCTTGCTTTGACTCTCCAAAAAATAAAAAAAGAAAATAATAATCAAACTCTTAAAAAAATTATAGAGGATGCAGAGAAACTTGCCAGACTTCAGGAATCAGAAGAAGACCTTTCATCCCTTCCCTGCCTTGAGCTTACTGATGTGCCGCCTGATATTGAAAAAATTGCTCCTGACAACCTTACAAATATATCTGAAATCACCTGCTATAAAAAACCGACTTCCGGTATTTTATATTTCACTTGTCCCGTTGGAATAGGCAATGTCAAAAAAGAACTTCTACCTCTTATTCCATTTTTCAGCAAAGCATTTATTAATTCCGGCACAAAACAAAGAGACTATGCTGAAATGGCAGAACACATGGACCTTTATACAGGTGGAGTTGCAATTTCGCCTTATATTGGCACCAGATTTTCTAACAACATTGATTATCTTTCTTTCCTTTCTTTTCAAGGCAAGTCATTGGATAGAAATATAGGCAACCTGTTTAACATTTTACGAGAATTTATATCTTACTCAGAGTTTTCTGATTATGAAAGGCTTAAACAACTATTATATCAATCAAGAGCTCAATTTGAGTCATCAATTGTGGGCAATGGGCACAGGTATGCTATCAGCCTTGCTTCAAGAAACTTGACATACAGTTCCGGACTGAGTGAAATATGGAGCGGCATAACTCAATACCAATTTATAAAAAATCTCATTAAAAAAATAGAAAGTAAGAATTATGATTTTGATAAGCTTTCCATTGATTTAAAGGAAATCTCAAGTTCAGTTTTCCAGAATGAAAATTTGAAGCCTGCTGCAATTGGGCAAAAAAATTCTCTTCTACTTGCTGACAGAGAAGTAAAAAAAATGAAGAGTATCCTGTCAAAAAATACCGGGGATGCTTATAGAACTATTAATATAGATATGGATAAATCATCGGATAATACCCTGCCCCATGAAGGCTGGAGTATTAATACATCAGTCTCTTTCACAGCCCAGGCATTTCAAACAGTTCGAATTGTTCATGAAGATTCTGCAAGCCTTGCCGTAATAAGCAGGCTTTTAAGGTCCCTTTATCTGCATAGAGAGATAAGAGAAAAAGGTGGCGCCTATGGAGGCTTTGCTTTGTATAACTCTGAAAACGGAATATTCTCATTTGCCTCCTACAGGGATCCAAATATACAGCAAACCCTTGATACCTACCTTAAAGCCTGTGATTTTATCAGGCAGCCAGATGCTTATTCTGACGATGATATTAAAGAAGCAATACTTCAAGTCTGTGCTGATATTGATAAACCAGAGACTCCGGGGCCTTCGGCCATAAAGGCTTTTTATAGAGATATTGTTGGTCTTTCAGATGAAATTCGTGAAAATTTCAAACAGACACTACTTAAAACCACAAAAGAAAAAATAAAAGACGCGGCAGATAAATACTTTGACTCATATGACAGTAAAGACAAGGGAACCGTAGTAATTTCAAGCAAAGAAATGCTGGAAAAAACAAATAAAGATTTAAAAAAAGGTCAAAAACTATTTAAAATCAATAAGATTTAAACAGACAAGAGATAGTAAAAATTAGTTAAGTTCAATTGCAATTAATAAAAGGTCTTGATAAAAACAATATCAAGACCTTTTTATATTTCTGGTAGGCACGAGCAGGCTTGAACTGCTGACTTCTACCGTGTCGAGGTAGCGCTCTACCAACTGAGCTACGCGCCTTTATAAGTGCAATATTAAATATCATCACAACTTAAATATGTCAAGTTTATGATATGCCCAGAAATTCTCTATGACTATATTTTATCAGAAACCGGAAACAACCCGCTACGGTTTGGTTTGCTTGCTGTGCGTTAGTTTGGACATTTAGGCAAGCTCTATAAAAAGATTGTTTATATATTGCTTGACAAAACCATTTACTAATCCTATTGCAATTGCTGCTTTTGTGGCATTTTTACCAAGCTTTACAAATATAAAATTTACTGCTGTCCGGTATGCAATGGTCAGTTCAATTAGGACTCTTCTTCCTAAAATATTCGATGGGTATTCAGATACAATAGTTGACAATCTCTATTATGAAATTGTCTTTTAATAACAGCACTAATTGGTATTCCAGTATTGTTTCTTGTGTAGTTAGCAGGGTAGTATCTTAAATTTAAACATGAGGGTTAATATCAAATAAACTTTTAATCGCCTTATGTTTACAACTGTATTTTTGAGTGATACAAATTGTTAAGAAAAGTTAGTATTATAATTAGCACATACTATGTAAGCGTGAATTATGCATGGATCAGAGCAATTATTTTGGTAAGTATATAAACACATGAAATTAGATTATATTGATTTAGTATTAACAATTATCTTTGCTATAATTGTCTGGCATGAATACAAAGCCTATTATGCACCGGATTATAATAAATACCTGACATTTTGGCCAAGGTTTTGGGCTCCGACAATAGATAGTCTGGTATTATGGATACCGACTTCACTCCTGCCATATCTAATATTTCAAATATTTGATTTAGAAAGAAAGTCAACGTTTTTATTATATTGCTTTGTTGTTTTCATTTATTATTTTTACGGTATTTATTTTCACGGTACTTATGGAGCAACTATTGGAAAAATGATTACTAAAGTGAAGGTAGTGGACTCTATAACTGAAGAATCTATTACTTTCAAGCAAGCTTTTATTAGAGATTCTATAGCAATTTTACTCTCCATCATATTTGTCATCTATGTATTCTTTGCTGACAATAGTGGGAATGATATTGATGTTAATAGTTCATTTTATATATTTTTAATCCCCGGGTTGTGGTTTTTAGCAGAAGTTATTACAATGCTTACTAACAGAAGAAGAAGAGCATTGCATGATTATATTGCAGGAACAGTTGTCATTAGAAGTAATATTGAAGATTAATATATCAAGAATGATAACTGAAATATTGGTGCTTCAAGAATATTCCCATATTGCAATTTCTGCTATTGCAATCACTGCATTTAAGAAAAAAAAGAGGGGTTTTTTATAAAAACTTACATAAGACAGATCATAAGGAGATTATATTTAATGAATAATCAAAGAGGTTTTACTTTAATAGAGCTAATGACGGTTATTTCAATTATCGGTATTCTCGCAGCAATTGCAATCCCTAATTTTATTGAATACCGTAACAAAGCTTTTTTATGTGAAGGATATGCACTCTTTGATTCTGCAAAGAGAAATGTTACAGAGTTTTATGAGCATACTGGAAGGCTTCCTGTTAATAACAAAGAAGCAGGGTTAGCAGCTCCGGAAAATATTAAAGGCAAACAGGTTGAAAAAGTAACAGTATCTAAAGGCATAATTGCTGTTAAGTTTTATGAAAATACCAGAGTACCTGATACATGTTTAGATAAAAATACTAGTGAAAAAATCATGACATATAGGCCTGTTGTAGCAAAAAATAATCCCACGGGTCCTCTTTTCTGGCTATGGAGGAGTTCCAAGGCAGAGCCATGGATGGTAACACCGGAAAATTATTAGACATATATCTTTTTTAGGGAGTTCTTGATTTATGAATTACAAAGATTCCATTCACATGTATCATTCACAACGATATATTGAATTGCTGCTGGTAATACTGATTATTGGAATACTGTCCACATTTGCAATGTCAATTTTTCAAAATTTAAACAAAACTGCCTGGACATTTCACATTTTCGGCGCAGAATACTTTATTAATAAAAACAAATCAATTTTATATTTTGCACACAATGGTAGATGGCCAAAAAATATACCTGATGCTGAAAATTTTGCAAACAGTGTTGGCTGGGCTACTAAGAAATATGAACGTTCTTCAAATGAACCTATTAAACAAGTCAGAATTGAAAATGGTGCTATCAACTTCAATCTTGAAAACAAAGACCTGGGTTTAAATAAAACTATCAGCCTCCGACCAGCCACCCCTGCCAATGATATTTTCGGTCCCGTGATCTGGGTTTGCGGGGAAAAAAGAAGTCCTGCCAGGTGGAAAATATTTGGTAAAGATAAAACCAGTATTAATGATAAATATATAAGCAGGTTTATTAAATAAAAAAATTTAGGAGATCACACAATGCTTTTGAATATTCTAACCTTTCAATTTCCAGGTGCCTCATTAAAAGAGAAAATTTCACTTCAATATCGACAACTCGCTTTTTTAATCAGTACTGACCTTTCAGTTGTAGAAGGGCTTGCAATGCTTATTGAACAGTGTAAAGACAGACGCACTTTAAGGGTTCTAATGGCTCTAAAAAGAGCATTAGTCACTGAACATTACGATACTGATACACCCGTAGCATTCCCGAGTTATTACAATCATGCTCTTGTGTTTATTCTAAAGCAGGAAAATCACAATGAAAAAATTGCTGCATTTTTACATGAAATTGCAGATAAACTTGATGATTCATCAGAGATTACTAAAAGAGCATTAAGCGCAATGACATATCCTTTTATGCTATTTATCATGGCAATAATGATAACCTCTGTTCTTCTTATTTTTGTTATCCCTGTTTTTGAAGAAATGTTCTTTAGTTTTGGCAGCTCACTACCTATGCCAACCCAAATTATACTCTCGATCAGCAAAGCGCTGCTTATAAATAAACACTTCTTTTTAGCCGGGATAATAATTATTGTAATAGTCTGTTGTAAACTAAAACGGTTTTTTTTGACATTATTTACATATATACCGTTAGCAGGCAGTATTCTTAAAAACATATCGCTTTTACAATTTACACAATATCTTGCTGTTATGCTTAAAATTAAAACACCGTTAAGGCAAGCAGTTTTGTATTCTGCTTTTGCAGTAGATAACCCTATCTTTGCTAATAAATTTAAAAATATGACTGATTCACTTGATAAAAATATGAATCTAAGTGATGCCATGAAAGAAACCGGTGTTTTTCCAAACATATTAACTCAAGTTGCTGCTCTAAGCGAGAAATCACAATCTCTTGATAAGATTCTCAAACATATTTCAAAATATTATGAAAAACTTATTAATTCGTCACTATATAACCTGACTATTATTTATAATATTACAACCATCTTAGTAATCGGTTTTATTGTTGGTTTTCTTGTTATTGCAATGTATTTACCGATATTCACAATGGCTGGGGGGCTATAACTTATGTTTAAGGATATGACAATGAAACAAAACAATACAGGATTTACATTAATTGAACTGATGATTGTAATTGCGATTATGGGCATTCTTGCAACTATGGCTCTTCCTTCATTCCAGGACCAAATAATCAGAACCCAGGTTAAAGAGGCATTTAATCTTTCTGAGTTTGCCAAAGATAGTATCGAAGAGTATTATAAAGCTAAAAAATTATTCCCAAAAAACAATGCTGCAGCCGGGCTTCCTACTCCAGAAAAAATTATAGGTAATTATGTAACCAGTATTACAGTTAATTATGGAGTAATCAATATTACACTTGGGAACCGTGTCAATTTGAATGTTGCTGATAAGGTGATTTCCATAAGACCTGCAATTATCAAAGGCGAGCCTTCAGTACCAATAGCCTGGGTCTATGGATTTGCATCAATTCCAAACGGTATGATTGTTAAGGGCGACAATAAGAGTACAATACTTCCAAGGCATTTGCCAGTATATTGCAGGTATTAATCTGCCCATAACAAAGAGCTATGCTATGGTTGCGCTACCGCACTTCCAAAGTTAAAAAAAACAATGCCAGCAAAATTAATAAGTTTATATGTCAATCTTCTTAATTGCATTAACATTTTATCACTTTGTTTCTTGTGATATGTTTCTATCAGAAGGTTGGTAGGGAGCCTCTGCAGGTTGTGACCAATAAAATATTATTTATGCTGCATTCTTAAACTAAATCTGTGGACATGATCCATGATCTGCTCAGAAGCTTTTTTACTCTCTTTGTTCTCAATAGCTTTAATGATTATTTGAAAATCATTATAATTTTCCGTAGCTGTTTCTTTGTTCATTGGAAGATATTCATCGTAGTAATTGTGAATATTATCATGGATTGTTTTTTGTATAAACTGGAAAACAGAATTTCCTGAAATTTTTCCCAGCAAAGTATGCATTTCCTTATCAATTATTAAAAACCCATCCCAATCCTGCTTTTTGATAAATGGCTTTGCCTGTTTTAAAAGATCTTTCATAGCCTGTATGTCATCATTGTCAGCTCGTTGTGCAGCAAGTTCCACCAGGTTGCCCTCAAGTTTAATCCTGAATTCTGAAAGGTGTTCTAAAGAAATACTGCCGGATTTTACCAGGAGAGCAAGAGATTCGATCATAGGGTCAGCATCGATTTTTTTCACAATCACACCGCCTGATACGCCAGACCTTATCTCAATAAGTCCCTTTTGTTCAAGCACTCTTAACGCTTCTCTCAAAGTGCTTCGGCTGGTGTTGAACATTTCTTTTAATTCGCGTTCCGGGGGTAGTTTATTTCCCGGCTTAAGAGTGTTATTGAAAATTGCATTCTGGATTTGTTCAACAATATCTTGAAAAACTCTGTTCTGTTTTACTTGTTTAAACATCCAACATTATCCTTCAAAAGTCAAAAAGATCAGTCAGAACAGTCAGAGCAACCTGGCAACCGACTGTCTGACTACACTTTCTGAAAAAATTTATTTAAACTTCTCTATGCCGGAAAAATCACGCTCTAAATCAAAATTCTTTAAAACATCAAGGTCATCCTGAGACAAGTCCTCTGTTACAATTCTGGATAATAATTCTCTCAATCCAGGACCTAACATATAGCCTTGACCACACATACCAACAGCATTGATAAAGTTTGGATTCTTCTTTTTGGCTCCAACAAGGGGAAATCCGTCAGGGCTCATGGGATATTGACCTCTCCATGTTCTTCTTACTTTAAGGTTGGCAAGTTTAGGAAATAAAGCAACCATTCTTTTTGCCACCTGGGGTAAAAAGACAGATGTGGATTCACTCTCAGTGCCAACCATAAGATGCTTTGGAGTAATGCAAAAAATAACCTGCCCCTCATTGTTCTGATAAAAGTAATAATTAGCAGAATCGGCAGTACCCTGGCCTTCAGAAGCTCTTAAATCCACAACCATTGGACCAAAAAACCTTTGTACAGGCTCAGTTATTGCGCCTTCATGACTGTCCGGTGTCACAGGAAGATCAATACCTGCCATTTTACCAATTTCTTTTGCATAATTACCTGCTGCATTTATTACTTTATTGCAGGAATATTCGCCTTTGTCTGTTTTTATTTTTATCTCATCCGATTTTGAAGTATCAATGGATATAACTTGTTCATCAAAATTATACTTAGCGCCAAACTCTATACTTTTAAAATAAAAAGCATTAATAGCAAGCAAAGGAGATGCACTGCCATCATCCGGTGAATATGTCGATCCTTGAAGGTTGTTTTTATTAATCCCCGGTACAATTTCAAGATATTCTTCAGGGGAAAGCCATTTAATATTAAGATCAAAAGATTTCTGCACCTTCATTAAATCTTTGAGCATTTTCTCATCTTTTTCACTATATGCAGGGAAGCTGTATCCGTTGGCTATCCAGCCGATATCATCACCGTATTTTTCTTTCCAGGTTGAAAAAATTTCAATACTTTTAAGAGATGTTGTAATCTTTCCCTTATCTGAGTGTGTAGCTCTGATACCGCCAATAGCTCTTTTGTTCTGCCCTTGCCCCGGGGATGCAAGAGCATCAATTACAAGAATTTTCAATTTTTTTTGTGCCATGGAAAGAGCAGCAGGAACTCCTACAGAGCCAGCACCAATTACAATTACATCAAAAGTTTTCATTTTTGACCTCCATTTGCAAATTTGCCCAGGGGAACTTCAATGTACAATGGACGGCGAACATTCAGAACCATATCTTCCTGAGCAATTTTTTCTGCCCAAAGTATTTGTTTCATCAAATTTTCACATGTTTTATATCCGCAAGGTCCCATACCCGCTCTTGTTATTGCTTTTATCTGATTCATATCAGTTACGCCTTTTCTAACAAGATCTCTTATCTCCCCTGCTGTTACTCTTTCACAGAGGCAAATAATCTCATCGTCATGGATATGATCATGGGGTATTTTTTCAGTAATCTGTTCCGAGATCTCTTTTTCCTGAACCTTAAATCCAACAATTTTTTTGGCAGCCTCTTTTGATGCTTTGATTCTTACTATCTGAGTCCTGTCACTTTCTTTCGTGGCTTTGGCACCAAGGACTTCAAAATTTCCTAATTTGTTGCCGTCTACATCAACGCATTCAACTGCCTCACCCTTTTTTACAGAAAAATTGTAAACTTCATAGGGTAAAAACACTGTTGGATTTTCTTTATCTTTTCTATAATCAACAAGCGTAATTGCAAGTCCG
>JAIOSM010000308.1 GCA_021107575.1 Desulfobacteraceae bacterium
AATTCTATCTCCCTTTATGATTTTTTCAAAGGCAATTACAATCTGCTTGAACAAGCATAGAGCCCTATGACAATCAGGTTTTTTATTTTACAAGCTCATTACCGCAGTACAGTTGATTTTTCAAATAGTGCACTTAAATCTTCAGAGAAAGGATTATTGCGATTATTTAAAGGAATTGAAACAATTGATAAAATAATACTATCCGATACATCTTCGGTAGATTTAAAGAACTTGGAACAAAAATGTTACAATGCAATAAATGATGACCTGAACAGCCCCATCCTTATCTCGCACTTGTTTGACGGAATAAAAATAATTAATTCAATAGTTGATGGTAAAGAAAAAATAAATAAAAACGACTTATCTATTTTAAAAAATATTTATAAAATTTTTGTTTTTGATATTCTTGGCTTAAAAAACGAACATAAACCGGAATATAATAATCAGCTTTTAGGGAATGTTGTTAACATGATCCTTGATTTAAGACAAGAAATAAAATCAAAAAAAGACTTTGAAACAGCAGATAAAATTAGAACCGAATTAATTAAATTAGGAATCAACGTAAAAGATAAAAAAGACGGATTTGAGTGGGAAGTTAATAAATGATACTCTTTAACCCAACTTGAAAATATTGATTTATAAACGTCTCTCTGTCAGGAGTTAATGGATTTTATTTTATTGTTGGGTCACTACTTTTGATTTTCTTACAAAAGGACGATATTTAAATCCGAGTGCAGAATAGATTGCTTTTAAGTCAGAACCGGGCTGAGTACATAACTTTGTATAGATTTTACCTCCGCCTCGTCTGTCAGCACTTTGCACAGAATATTGTTGTGATTGCATCTTTTCTACTATAGTCGTCCAACTGTAATTTATCTTGGCATCTTTTAATTTCAGTTTTATATAATTAACAATTTGATACGCTACAATTCCAAGCCATATATGTGGCTCTATATAAGCATCTTTCTGATGAAAAATTGGTCGTATGTCTAAATCAGTTTTTAAACATCTGAAAGTAGCTTCAACATCTCTTGTCATATTATATGTATCCCAAATTTCTTTTTCGCTGAGGTTTTCTTTTGAATATCTCAAAAAATATTCCCCTTTCGGACTTTCTTTTTGTAACTCCCATATAATATTAGTTACAACTCCATTTTCTAAATCTTCTTTGTATGAGATTTTATAGAGTTTTGCAACTTTGGAATATTGTTTTTTTATTCGTCCTACTTTTTCGTGAACCGGAATAATTTTTTTCAACCTGCGAGGCACATTCAAGCCCTCTTTCAAATAAGTCATGCTTTCCGTAAATCGTTCAGTAATCTTGTCATTCATTGATTGTTCTTTCAATTGTTTTTGATGACTTTTTATATATAAAAATATATCCTTTTTTTCAGGAACCGATATTTTCGTAACTTCTATTGTGTTATTTCGATTATCCAACAATTTAGTTGCCTGTTCGCTAAGTTTTGTGTATTCTTTTGGCTTGCTGCGACTTACACAAACATAATCGTATTCTCGCTGTTTTATACATTCTAAATTTTCTTCCGTAGAAATACCGGCATCCATCACTACAACCGGCTTTTCTTTGCTTGAATAAAGTTGTGATGCAACATCGTCCAACATTGCTTCAAAAGTTCCGGGTTCACCTATATTGCCTTTATAAATCTTACTGTATCTGACAAAACCTAAATTGTCAATAGCCAAAGCGAGACCTATTAATCGCCGGTCATTTCTTTTTTGTTTAGAACGTCCGAATTTTGCTTTTTTACTGCCGAGCATTTGCCCTTCAAAATACATATTTGTCAGGTCATAAATCACAATTTTACTTTTTTGAGAAAATAAGCTGCATGTTGTTGAATACATCGTTTTTTCAATCTCATCTTTATATTTATACATATGAGTTGCAGCTTTATATAAACGATAACGACTTACAGAGTGATTATCAAAAGGATTATAAATCTCGCCAACTCCGGAATTTTCATGCAACCACCTTTCTGCCTCCAATTCACTTGAAGGGTGTAACATTTTGGCTGTCAGTAACATTTGTGCAATGCCCGCTTCGTTTTCCGACATTCCGATATCGGAAAATAAATTACTCAATCCAAATTTATTAAACGCCTGATTGACAAGCCATTCTCCTCCAATGGTTTTGCTTTCCAATTGGTCGATACTGTTCATATCAATTTCTTGGAAATCAGTTTCAAGCTCTTTTGAAATTGGCATTTTCCTTTTCTTTACAGGATAAACACCTTTCTCAATTATTTTTTTTGTGAATTTTCTCGCAAGTTCTTCTACATCATTCGGGATGTCAAAAAATAAAGATTCTGAACCTGTAAGCAATTCTTCTATCCTGTCTGCCAACAGTTTATGCTTCTCTTTAGGCAATTTATCTAAGCTCCCAAGGTTGATTACTGTTTGTTGTCTTATCTTTTTACCAATTTTATAACTGTGAACTAATCTATAATATTCATAGATTTTTTCACCTTTTCTGTCGGGTTTTGTTATTCGCTTCAAAAACATTTTGCAAATATATAAATATAATTATTACCAAACATGCTGTTGGGGGTCTAAATTCAAACCCACAAAACATAAACCTTTGGGTTTGTGGGGGTTCTGTTATTCAGAATGATTATAAATTAAACCCGTTGCTGATTATCAGATGTTTAAAAGAAAATTTATTATCTCAAATTTGAAAATTTCATGTAAAATTTTCAAGTTGGGTTAAAAAATAAGCAGGCTTATAAGCCGGATTCTGTATCCCGAAATATCGGGATTTCTATCATTTATCTGGGCTAAATGTTGCCAATTAGCTCTATCAACCTCCCCCTTAGCATCAGGCGAGCAGCCCTTAATTGCTAATATATTTGGTCTTTCAACCCATAAGATGTACGGCTATCCCAATCGCTTGGAATACCGGTAAGCTCTTACCTCACCTTTTCACCCTTATCCCAATAAATTGAGACGGTTATTTTCTGTTACACTACTATACCTTCACAAGTATCTTCCAGTTAGGAAGTATGGTGCTCTGTGTTGCCCGGACTTTCCTTACCAAAACAAGTTTGGAACGATAGAACAGCCTGCTTAATTAATTATACAAAATTACAAAAAATTATGGAATAATTACCAAAGTCGCACCAAATCTGTATTTTTGAAATGATGCATCCTGATATTTAAGATGTTTATAATCACTGTCAAGAGTATTTCTTATTTTCATTTTTAAAGTCCCGTTTCCTATTCCATGAATAAATACTATTTTTTTTATATTATTTTTTATAGCTTCTTCCAAATTATTTTTAAAGTGTTTCATCTGGATATCTAATATTCCCGAATTAGATAATCCTATTACATTATCTAATAGTTCATTAATATGTAAATCAATTTCTTTTATACTGTTTTTTTCATGTTTTTTACTTATTATTTCTTCTGATTTATTATCTGTAATTTTCTCTTTTTCAACTATTATTTTATCAATGTCTTCATTTGTCAGGCTTATTATATGCTCGGTTAAAGCATCTTCTTCTATAATTGGAATAATCAATGCGTTTTCATCAAAAAAATCATTTTCTACATAACTATGTTCGTTAAAAATCTCCATTGGTTTTATTGTTATTTCTTTTTCAAATGGTTTTTTTAGTTTATATAAA
>JAIOSM010000385.1 GCA_021107575.1 Desulfobacteraceae bacterium
GCAATGACAGATAAATATTATACATGGCCATAATAATCAGGGTGTACAGCACTTGAATAGGCTAACTCTAATAGAGTTCCCCAACTGAAAACAGGAATTTCTATTTCTCTTTGTATAGCACGGGCAGTTGTGTAACAGTCTGTCGATTATTCATCAAGAAGATATATCGGCTCTGCATAATATCTCGCCTGATCATTGGATAGCTTTTCCATGACCAGATCATAAAGCCATTTGTTTTTTTCATCGATATCTCTGTCAGATTTGAGAAATTCCAATTCAGCATTCAGGCGCATGACACGTCCGGAAATAATGGATCGTGTAATACCTGCTGGCATTACATTGCCTGCATCGGTAATCTGGAGTACCTGATCCAGTGTAAACACAGGGAAAGCTACTACCCCGGTCAGATCGGGAAATTCGTTGAGCAGAATGTCGATATCATCATGAAGGGTTCTTGTGACATGACTTGCCTGGATATAAATATCCGTTAGTTTGTTCAGGGCATCCAGATGGTTGATCTCTCCTTTGGGCTGAATGTGGTAAACTGTTTTATCCATGGTCTGAAGGTAGCAAAGACCGCCGTGTTCAACCATGTCAGCCTGGACAGTTTTTAAATCGCTCTTAACCATGGTGATTTCCGGCAGTTCATCTAAAAGATTCAGCAGTATCTTGGTGTCTATCTTTCTGATGGCATGGAACCATGTATCTAATTTGTATTTACTACGATCTTTTAGTACCTGGACAATAATATGGGGATACCCCAGTTTTTTAAAGGCGGAAACACGGGTTGCTCCATCCAGCACTACATAGTAATCCTTGGATTGCACCACGATGGGAGGATTAGTAAAAACATCCGACGCATTGATTTTTCCAATCAGGTTCTCCACACGGCGGGGGTCGATGAGCTCATGGGGAAAGATTTTGTCAAGGGGAATAACAGCCAGGCCCAGCGGGTTTTCATGTTCCGGTTCAAAAAGGATACCAAGAATCTGCTTTGCAACAGTTATGGCTGCGGACTGCTGGGCATCATCGGTTGAAGCTGCGATGTGTGGTGAGACAATTGTCTTTTCATGTGCCACCAGCAGATTATCAATGGCAGGTTCAATTTTGAAAACATCCAGGGCAGCTCCGGCAAGAAATCTTTTGTCCAATGCAAACAGAAGGGCATCTTCATCCATGATCGTGCCCCGGGATGTGTTAATGATATAGGCAGTGGGCTTCATGAATGAAAGCAGCTCTGCATTAACGAAATTATTATTTTCAGGCCTTCCCGGAATGTGCAGAGAGATAAAATCAGACGAACTGAAAAGAATTTTTAAATCCACTGTATCAATGCCCAGTTTTTTATTTTTTTCCGGGGTTGCCCTTCTCTGATAAACCTGAACATTCATGCCAAAGGCAATGGCACGGGAGGCCACCTGCCTGGCAATTTTTCCAAAGCCCAAAAGACCCAGGGTTTTGCCGGCAAGACCCGTACCCATAAAATTCTTTTTTTCCCAGCGATTTTCCTTCAGGCTTGTATTGGCACGGGGCAGATGGCGTACCAGGGCTAACATCAGGGCAAAGGTATGCTCTGCAACTGCTACTGAGTTGGCTTTGGGGGCCTTAACGACGGTAATCCCTCTTTTTTTTGCTGCTTCAAAATCAATAGTGTCAAGCCCTGCTCCGGCACGGCCAATAACTTTCAACTTGCTGGCAGAGTCAAGGATGGCTTCAGAAAATCGGGTAGCACTTCTTACCACAGCAGCATCATAGGCTGGTATGATCTCTTTGAGTTGATTTTCGGTAAGTCCGGTTTTAATATCAACAGCACAGTGCTCTTTAAGCATATCAACACCAATTTTTGCAATGGAGTCACAAATAATAACCTTTGTTCTTTGTCTCTCTTTGTTCATGGTTTTCCCTCCGGACTTTGTGAGAATCAAGTCATTTAAAAAATGTATTAATTATTGCCGGAACACACTCAATATCAGCAATGACAGATAAATATTATACATGGCCATAATAATCAGGGTGTACAGCACTTGAATAGGCTAACTCTAATAGAGTTCCCCAACTGAAAACAGGAATTTCTATTTCTCGCTGTATAGCACGGGCAAAGGGTTGCATCCCGGTACATTCAAGCATTAATGCACCCATATGTGGATGATTTTTTGCGATATCTTTTACTATTTCAATAAGTTCATTTTCAGTATTTTTATAGATTGCAACAGGAACTTCTGGACGAACGCGTTCGTCCCAAAGATTTTCAAAATCCTTTACAACATAATCATCTTGTGTGCCGTGAATAAAATAATTGCTATTTAAATCTATTCCTACATGCTGTAGATGCCCATCTGTAAGACAACTTTTTTCCGCACACAGAATACCAACATCTTTTTTAGGTCCTATGGCTTGTTGAATTAATGGAACTTGCATCAAACTAGACATATAAACAGGTACATTTACAGAACCTGCAACTTCTTTCTGGAACCATGCAAAGTAACCACATTCGGCAACTATTGCCCGACAACCCATATCCTCAAGATGTTTAGCTGTATTTA
>JAIOSM010000364.1 GCA_021107575.1 Desulfobacteraceae bacterium
ACCGCACCCGGCTCAGGTGGCGGTGGGCGAGATAATTCGTAAAAAGATCATACAGGCCTGGGGACTTGCCACGGACATTGTTTTCAGTCATTTTCATGGCGACCATGTTCCTCTGGTGGATGCAAATCCCTATCAACTGGATGCCGCCGTGGTGGCCAATTTGAATCCCGGGGTCCGGATCTGGACAAAATCACCTGATTTTTTAACTGCCAAGGAACGAAAAAGATCTGCAGCCCTCAAAGAACGGCTGGATGCCCGATGGCAGAAGGGGACAACGGGGGCCGGTCCACTGCGGTTTTCTGTGCCCGTACCCCATGGAAAGAAAACAGAGCGCAACGAAAGGGTGATCATGACCCGGATCGAGGATGACATTGTGTTTGTGCACACCTCGGACATTCAGCTTCTGGATGACGACACCGTTGATCTTGTTCTTGAGTGGCAGCCGGATATACTGCTGGCCGGCGGTCCGCCGCTCTACCTTGAACAACTGAGTTCAAAGTTGCGTAACCGGGCCTGGCAAAACGCAGTGCGGTTGGCCGGTTCGGTGGACATACTGATTCTCGACCATCACCTGATGCGAAGCCTTGAAGGACTGCAGTGGCTGGACAGTCTTTTATTCAAATCCGGCCGCCGGGCTCTCTGTGCGGCTGATTTCATGGGAGCACCGCGTCGCCTTCTTGAGGCTGAAAGAAAAACGCTTTATGAAAAAATTCCGGTCCCTTTGGGATGGCACCAAGATTATGCAGGGGGGAAGGCTACCACGAGAGGCTTTCAAGCATTCTTTTTTCCCAGGGTGAAAAAATCTTGAATTCAATAAACAATAAGACAATCCACTGTTCTGAGTGCAACTTAGCCTGCAACACTGAAGATCTATTCACCATCGACAACCGGCAAGTGTGCCGAAAATGTCTTTTTGGGAATGGTTCACCTGTCACTATCTACCCCATTGGAATTGTAAACAACAATCTCGAAAGGGACCAAACACCGTTTGGAAGAAAAGGGACTGACACGGTTTCTAAAATCGAGCTGTTACCTTCCCAAAAGCGGTTTATGGCCGGGCTTGACCAGGAACCCGAGATTACAATAGTTTACTATCTGCATAAATCCCGTTCGGTTAAAACATTCTTTAAGCGGGGAATTGATGGCAAACAGGTCGGGGTGTTTGCCTCCCGGACCCCGGACAGGCTCTCAAGAATCGGGATCCAGAATGTAAAGCTCCTGGATATCAAGGGTACCACATTGTTTGTTAAAGGACTGGATGCCGTCAGCGGGACTCCGGTGCTGGATATAAAATTAAAAATTTGATAAAAATGATTCTGATTAACGGGGGCTGGCCAGGGGTCAATCCTTGATTTTTGTATTATAGATCCCAACAACCCAAATGAACCGGGTGATACCGGTTATTTTCAAAGTTCAGGCCAAGGTTTTCAGGGTAAATATATACATATAATTTTCAAATAATCTATTAACGAAAGGAAATCTTTATGCGTGAAGTTATTGATATCCACACTCATTTTATCAATTTTGACTATATGCCGGATGAATATACAATCCACTTGCTGAAAAACAATATTGGAATTTTAGCAAAACCGCTTAAAGAAGAATATTTCAGAAACCAAAGCTGTTTAATAAAAGCGCTGATAGGTCTCTTGGATGGTTTAGGGATCGAATATCTTAAAGAATTTATAAACGCATTAAACAAAGTTGATTTTGTTAATAATCCTGATGTGATTGATACATTGATTAATGAAGGTGAATACTTACTTCCCTCTGACATTAAAGATGAATACCGGCAAGGAAGATTGGGAAAGCTAATTCTTTGCGTTCCACTGATGATGGATTTTATTAAAGCTTCCAATTATTCAACACCAACATCAGCTCCAGGCGTTATACCCTATACACAACAAACCAGGGAACATTCATTTTTAGCTGCACGATATCCATGGCGAATTCTTCCGTTCTTCCATTTCCACCCTGAAAGGCATGACGCTCTTTTGCGGTGTAAAAAAGCGATAAAAGAGATGGGATTTATTGGCATAAAAATTTACCCCGCAATGGGATTTTATCCAGAATGGGGAGATAATGAGAATGAAATAGTAAAAAACAATTTACGCGAGCTTTATGAATACATACAGCGCAAAGAAGAGGGATACCTGATTCCTGTAACAACCCATGCACAAAACGGTTCCACTCAGGCAATTGATCTTAAAACTTATCAGACAAGGGAATTTACCAGGATTTCCAACTGGAAAAATGTGATAAAAAAATATGGACTGAAAATCAATTTTGGTCATTATGGTGGGACAGATTTTTTGGACAACGGCCTCTTTGACATGAACAAAAGAGAGTTTTCAGAAGAATGCCGGGAAAACATTCGCTCATTGATGACAAGATATAATAAAAATGGAGTAAAACTCATTTTTACTGATACATCGGCCCACACTGACAGGAAACGCCCATATTTTAGAGAGTTGAATGCAGATCTTGATAAAGAAAGCCACCTGATTATGTTCGGTACAGATCTTCCTGTAACAACTCCCTTCACCCTGAATAAAGATTATATAAATGCCTATGAAGAAAACATTGATAGTGATAAAAAAAAAGAGCGCTTCTTTAAAACCCATGCTCTTGACTTTTTATTTGAAGGAGGGAAAGTACCACCCAACTATATTGAGTTTCTTAAAACTAACTATCAAGCTGGAAAGGTCGAGGTGGATCCGTTTTCCGACAAAGGAATGCCGGATTATGTAAAAAAGCACTTAACAATAGAATAAATTAAAATATTGATTTGATACAAATAAAAACCCAGAGTAAATTAATTGACTGGAAATATACAATAATTTTCTAAAAACACCTCTAAAATCGTTTTAGGTTAACGCTATTACCCCAATCAACATAGCTCTAAAAATCAAACAGCTTTTAACGATTCAAATGAAGTGAATGCTACTGTATAATTGGGTCTCACCCGACATTGCACGTCAGCTTGGTCAACTGCCATGCTTTCACCCGATTGTCATCTGAGTAATCGGTGTTGAAAAACGAGGTTGCACCCAACTATCAACCAAATAAATTTGCCCACGGTCAGGAGATGACCCGACGGCCCTTAATACCTTGTAACTAAATCAAAACAGGAGGATTATTTCATGAAATTTTTACACGTAAGCGACTTACATTTTCATAAAAAACCAGAAGATAATACTGATGTAGTGAGTATGCTTGATTCGTTGAATAAAAAATACCCTAATCATTATTTAATTGTAACTGGGGACATAACAGATGATGGCAATGAAAGACAGTTCAAGAATGCGTATGAAGAGTTGAGAAAATTTGATGGCAAAATATTTATTTGCCCTGGGAATCACGATTTTGGAGCTGCTGGAAATCTTTACAGCAAATCCAGAGCGAAAGATTTCGATGAAATGCTCATGGTCCCATTACAACAAGAAGGAAGTTTTTATGGGAACAATGCGCCTGTAATAAATGTAATCAGCAATGAAAATGACAAGGTCATGTTGATTGCTCTCGATAGCAACTTAGAAACATCACATCCATTCGATTTCGCATGTGGGAAGGTGGGTGAAGAACAATTGGATTATTTAGGATCTATTTTATCTGATCCGAACTTATCGCATATGATTAAAATTGTGTTTTTACATCACCACCCGTTTATTGTTAGCAGCCCATTTATGGAACTCAAAGATGCTGAAAAACTTATGAGGCTTCTATATAGCAGGGTAGATGTATTGATGTTTGGTCATAAGCACAAATCTAAATATTGGGAAAACCATGGAGGAATCGCACATGTCCTTGCAGCTGAAAACACTTCGATTGATAGTCTGAAAGTAAGGGAACTTTCTATCGAATCAGGCGTTGTCACCGTAACTAAAGTTGATATTTAATATAATAAAACTTATTAGTTCGGACTGACAAAAAGTACGCTGTTTAGATCTGAACTTTGTAGAATTCGGGATTTGGAATTCGGAGGGACACAATACGTAATTCCAACAATCAAAATGTACTCGGTCCCGCCGGTGAGTTTGAAATGTTCTCGGCGGCTGAACGCCGCTGAGAACGAGGTACCGCTCAGCATAGCGTTAAATAAGGTGCATAAATCGGGCTAAGGATAGGCTGGAATCATTTGCTTTCCTTACTGTTATTGTAGGGCATGTTCAAAAGTGAAAATAAATCTGGAGTGTGAAAATGTGTAATTAAAAATGACTTTGTTAATGGTAAGAGTGTCAATATCGAGGGTAGTAGTGATGATTCAAATGACTTAATAGACAGACATGCTAATGTTTTAGATTTTCACGAGAAAATTGAGAACATTGTTACAAAAAAATAAAAGTAACTACGATTATTTCTATTATAATTTTAACTATCACTATCTTTATTGGACAATTTTATTTAATAAGCAAGTCAACTGAAAAAAAAGTATCGAATGATATTTGAAGTTTAGTTAATGACAAATTTAATAAACAAGAAATGATATTTAAAAAAAGTCATGCATCAACATATGCAGAATTAACACAAGAAGTAATCAAAACTCAATCGGTGCTATTGAACCTAAAAAATAATTTAGAAGAAATTCAGATTTTTCAAAATTCTTTAAATACGTTAACTGATTACCAAATTGATGATTTAACTAGCAGGATTGAAATATTAAAAAAAGTTTCTTCAGCCGAAAAAACGCAATATGAAATCCTTTCGGATTTTAGTCAATTAAAGAATAATGTCAGAATTATTGAAACCAAACTTAACAAGCTTATAAAAGAGCTACCCGTTTCAAAAAGTTTATCAGAATCAGAGATTCGTTTTGTTCTTGAGACTGACAACAAATCGGATGATTCAATTATTTTTTCTTTTATAAAGGAAGGAAAACTAATTCAAGAATACGCTTTTCATGGCATTAAGTCAGGTAAAACACAAGAAACTAGAGTATCTATAGATACTTCTTTTTAAAGGCAGATTCATTAAGCGTTACAAGCCAAGGTGCAGACAGATGGAAGGGTGATTTTGCAATTTTAATTAATGATAAGCTTTTCAGGAAATTTGACTCTAAACCTAAAAGTGTCTGGAAATCAAATCCTTGGACATATGAGCTTAATTAGAATCAAGAGTCGGCAGTAATTTATACAAAAATCATGGGATATGATCAAACCTTGATTATTGACTCATTTATCTTAACGACCCAAATGAACCGGGTGATACCGGTTATTTTCAAAGTTATTCGCATGCGGTCATCAACAAAATCGGATATAAAAAAGGTGGATAGGATGAATTTGGTAAAAAGTGAAGCTATGATTCTCAATGATTTACTTTTAGCCCGTCAACACTTTGGCAAGTTCTGTTGCCCCCGGCTGAAGATATATACACTTGTCTTGGAAAGAATTTAAATGTTTAATAAAAAAATTGTAATTATAGACGGATCCGGAAATGAGGACAATGATTTGACCTCGCCACTTGCTGTTCTGATTGATTTACTAACTCAAGATAAGGCTGATGTAAAATGCTATAACCTAAAAAAAATTAAATTGGCTCATTGTATAGGATGTTTTGGATGTTGGATAAAAACACCTGGAATCTGCATGATGCCGGATGAAGGCAAACAAATCATCCAAGCCATTATTCAAAGTGAAATGACAATTCTTTTTTCTCCAGTAACCTTTGGAGGGTATTCATCAGCGCTTAAAATTATTGTTGATCGTTTTATACCCCTAATTTTACCATATTTTGGCAAATATTATGGTGAAACCCATCACCTACCACGTTACTCGCACTATCCAAGACTTGTAGGAATTGGAATCCAGCGTTACCATTCAGAAGCCGAAGCTAAACTATTTAAAACATTAGTTGGACGTCATGCCATAAATTTTCATGCACCTTCATATTCTGCTGATGTTTTTAATATCGAAGAAGATAATGGAACGTTGAGAAGTCAATTTGAAAGTGTCATTTTACGATCAGATCCTTTTCCTATAAAAGACAACATTATAACGTTTTTCCCAAAGGCTGATATGGCCTTTTCTTATAGAAAGCATGAAGGAACCCGTAATGCATTGCTAATAATAGGCAGTCCTAAAATAAAAGAACGTTCTACATCAAGCATATTTGGGAAATATTTACTTGAAAAAATAGCCGCAGATGGATGTAATACTGAAGAGTTAACACTGAAAGGAAATTTGAATCGAGAAAAGGGGCAACTTGAATTATGTGCAGCCATAGATCGTTCTGATTTAATTATTTTAGCATTTCCACTTTATATAGATTCTTTGCCTTTTTTAGTGACCAAAGCACTCGAAGTAATAGCTAATCATTTAACAAAAACAGAGAGAAATAAACCTCAAGGTATTTTCACAATTATCAATAACGGATTTCCGGAATTCTATCAAAATGCTTTAGCATTGGGGATTTGTTGTTGTTTCGCAGAGCAATGCAACATTGCGTGGGCAGGTTATTTGGCAGCAGGAGCAGGTGAGGGTCTTGGAGCAGGACAAGAACTTACTCAACCGAAACGATTTGGACCACCTGTTAATCACGTAATTAAGGCTTTAAATATAGCTGGTAAGGATTTGGCAAATGGAACTGCCGTTTCAATAAATTCTCAGAATTTTATCTCAAAGGTGCCAATTCCGATATTACCTTTTAGTATATGGCGGTGGCTGTTTCCTAAATTCGGTGCTCAATTTTGGAAACGAAAAGCAATTGAAAATAACGTCAGAAAAGAAGAATTGTATGCAAAACCCTATGCGGATTAAGAACTGTGAACAGACTTTTCTATTAGAAGTTAAAATACTCGGGGGAAATGAATAAGCATTATGGTCACACATCTTGCTATTAATATGGACTTTTAAAGGGCGTAAAAATAACAATATTTGCATAGCAAAAATACACTTTTTAAAAAGGCTGGAATGAGAGCGGTAAAAAACAACGAATGTTATGAATACCTATGGATACCGCTACCATATAGATAAGAGAAGCGAACTAAACGCCGCGAATCGCGGTGCTGACTACGTCAAGC
>JAIOSM010000276.1 GCA_021107575.1 Desulfobacteraceae bacterium
CAACAGTTATTGTTGGATTGTTTTGATTTTCAATTATTGCATAATCGTTTAAATTATTTTGCCCGGCTTTTGTATGGCAATACCAAAGTAGTACAGGTGTTTGGTGTGTCTGATATAGGCAAACTGCAGCAAACGATTAAAGAAGATATTTTTATGGTCAGTGAAAAATTCAAACAGCAGCTGCGCAATGGGTTTTCAGATGACAGCCTGCCTGACTCTGATACCTATATTCAGGAACGGGTGAAAAAAGCATCAATATGGTTTCAGGAGAAATTCTCCATGATTTTTAAGGATATTGTGGAAAAATTGTACGTGGAGACTGATAATAAAGAACTTGGTAAAAAAATTAAAAATGCAGTAAGCAACCTTAAACAGGAGATTGTTGTGAAGCTTGCAGGTGTTAAATCCTGTGAAAAAGGGTTCTCACAGTCGGTTTACTTACGTTCCATGGCAAAGGCTGAGATTGGATTTACTCCCGGGAAAGTGAAAAAACCCAAGGCTCCTACATACGATGAATCTGATATTGAACATCCTGAATTGTTTCAGGAATTGAAAGAATGGCGCGCCAGTATAGCCAAAGAGAAGAATATTGCTCCTTTTATGGTTTTCCATCAACAGGTATTGATTCAAATCGTAGTTTGTTTACCTGATAACACAAAAGACTTGAAAAAAATTAAAGGAGTGGGTAAAAAAATTATTGAGAATTATGGTGAAGAACTTGTGGATATGGTTGTGAATTACCGGGAAAAACATGGGATAGAAAGCGTTGAATGATTTGTCAGAATTTAAAAGTTGAATGTAATAATTTCCCCATCCTTGGGGATTAAAAGTTTTTCTGCAAGTACCCCTTCATTGTCAGCCAGCCTTCGGAGATCTTCCCTTGTCACAGAGGCATGATCCAGCGCCTCCATATGAACAGCTATAATTGTTGAAGTGTCAGCATATTTACAGACATCAACTGTCTGTCTTGCATCCATTATTATGGGGTCTGAGTTGTCTAATACAGCTCCACATGAATGAGTTATAATAATATCTGGTTTATATTCATCAATAACTTGTCTGACTTCATCACAAAAGATAGTGTCACCTGTCCAGTAAATTACAGGTTCATTTTCTGCCTGTAAGACATACCCTGAAACCTTACCCATTGCTTTTTCTATTTCGCCTGTTCCGTGATGTCCGGCTGTTCGGGTTATGGTAATTTTGTTAAAAGATACTTTTTGAGCTATAGGTTTTACAGAAGTAAAATTATTCTCTGTAAGCTTTTTTGTATCTTCTGGCTGACAAAAAATAATCATATCTTGTGGTATCTTATCAATGGCATCTGAATCAAAATGGTCTTGATGGGTATGAGAAGATATAACAGCATCAACTCCCTTAAGTATTTCTTCAACACTGCAGGGAAGCCCAATAGTTGGATTGCGTGAATTGCCTGCAAAAGACTCAATATCGAATTTTTCTGACAGCATAGGGTCAGTCAATAGAGTATACCAATTATATTGAATTTTCATTGTGGCATTTCTAATGAGTTTTATTTTCATTGAATTAATATTACCTTATATTTTTTTATTGAATTAATGTACATATTAGCGTTAAGATTAAATATTCGCAAATTATTTTATTGTATAGAGTGAATATTTTAATTAAAAGTATCGAAATGGAGTTGATCTGTGGAAATAAAGACTGATCTTGTGGGCGCGTCACTTAAGAATTATCATGCAGAGATTACCTGGCGGGAAACCACCAACTACGCAGCAGCAATACAAGATAACAATTCAAAATATTTTGATGATGAAAAAGAAGGGGGTATTGTCTCACATCCCATGTTTCCTGTTGCTGTGACCTGGCCGGTTTTAAGCCAGCTGGGAGAGTATATTGAGGCTGAGGATTTCCCTAAAGAAGTTCTACTGACTCAGGTACATTACACTGAACACCTTATTTTACATCGTTTGATACGTCCTGGTGATAAATTGTCAATAAAAGGATCTTTAAAAGCATTTCTGCCGCACCGTTCAGGAACCCACGCAATTATCTGCCTTGAAGCTGAAGACAAAAATAAAGAACCGGTTTTTACAGAATATATCGGAGCAATGCTGAGAGGAGTAGATTGCGGCAAAGGAGATAAAGCAGGACAAATTCCGTTGGTTCCTGAGAATGATTCCGGTGCAAATACTTTATGGACATCTGATATCCATATTGATTCAGAAAGACCATATATTTATGATGGATGCAGTAATATTGAATTTCCTATCCATACATCACCGGGGTTTGCAAAGATGGTAGGGCTGCCTGGGATTATCTTACAGGGAACCGCAACACTTGCATATGCGATTAGGGAGTTTGTAAATAATGAAGCAGACAACGATCCTTCAAGAATTTCTGAGATTGCATGCAGGTTTACTGGAATGGTTCAGCCAGGGACTGAGATTAAAGTGTGCTGTACAGGGAAGAAAATTCATAAAGGTTTTACAGATGTTTTTTTTGAGGTCAAAAATTGTGAGAAAAAGAAGGCTGTCAGTAACGGATATTTAAAAATTATGAAAGGGTGATTAAAATGAAGAATAATGAAAGATTACCACTTGTTAATTCCTACATTGATAAATGGGCTAAAGAGCAGCCAGATTCTGTAGCCATGGTTCAACATGAAGATGGCCGGGAAATTACTTATAAAAAATTTGGATCATTAATTGACTTTTTTGCACTGAAATTGCTTGATATGGGCATTGAAAAAGGAGACCGTGTGGCGACTCAACTGGTATTGCTCCCTGAACATATGGCACTTATGTACGCCTGTTTTAAAATCGGAGCTATTATCGCCCCTTTAGATCTTCGTCTAAGTGAAAATGAAGTTGTGCGGGATATCAATAAGATTGAGCCTAAAGCCTTTTTCTTTTTAGGCGAAACCCCTGTTCGAGATTTTAGAGAAGTCGGCAAAGCTGTACAAGAGGGATGTGCTTCTGTACAACACCTTGTGCAGTTTACTGCAGATCCGAAACCCGGAGATATTATTGATGGAGCTGTTAGTATCTCAGAGCTCATGAATAAGATGCGTCTGATCTGGTTGAAGCTGACAGATGTTTTTACAGGAAAACTTAGTAAAATATATCAACAGATGGACAAGAGAACTCCTGCATTAATTATTTATACAACCGGAACAACAGGCGAGCCCAAACCTGCCTTGTTATGCCACGAAAATATTATTGTTCAGAATCAAATCCTGGAAAGAGGGCTTGATTATAAAGGTGATAAAAAAGATTTTTCAATCCTTGTGAATCTTCCACCAAGTCATGTCGGATGTGTCACAGAAACGTTTATGACCACTATGCTTTTGGGGGGTAAAGCCGTTCTCTTAAGAATATTTGACACTAAAGCTACCCTGGAAGCCATTGAACGTCATAAAGTCAAAGTAATTGGACAAATACCAACAATGTTTCGAATGCTTTGGAATTTTGAAGGATATGAGAAATATGATCTTTCAAGCCTTGAATTTGTAGCCTATGCCGGTGCCGCCGTTGACACAACTTTTCTTAAAAAACTTGCAACCATGGCGCCAAAATTTGGAACAGGTATTGGCATGACGGAAAACGCTGGTTTTGCAACCTTTACACCTGCTGATATATCCCATGAGGAGATGGCAGGGCAGGTGGGCCAGGCTTTTTCTGATCTGGCAGAAGTATCCATTCGCAAGCCCATGGAAAAAGATGGATCGGCAGGAGAAGAGCTGGCCCA
>JAIOSM010000381.1 GCA_021107575.1 Desulfobacteraceae bacterium
CTGGGCAAGGGTGATATCACTGACTGAACATTTCCATGGGTCTTTAGTATAAATACGAAGAGCGCCGATGATTTTATTATGGCTGATAATGGGGACACCCAGCAAAGAAGAGATGCCTTCTTTCTTAGCTTCCTTCGGATATTCGATTCTTGGATCATCCATTACGTCGAAAATAGCAACCGGAACAGCGTCTTTTGCCTCTTTGATGGTCTGCATGAAATGGATCGGTCCCTTGTTCAGGTACTCAGGACTTAACCCATATGATGCAACAAGGCCGAGTTCCTTGGTTCCTCTATCTACTAAAAATACCGAACATCCTTTGGCTTTGAATGCCGTTTTAACATTTTCAACTGTCATCAGAGCTACTTCTTCCGGATCTTTACACTGAGAAATGGCAGTTGTTAACCTGGTAATTGTGTCATAATAAATTGTATGATTTTCCATAGATGCCTCCTTCTCTTTTGGGTTATTAAAGAGCACCATATAAATATCCTGATGCCTGGTAAACAAAAAAATTTAGCATTGAAAAAGAGATGTATAAATAAACGAGTTTGCACTGTACAGAAAAACTCAAATTGAGAAGAAAGGAGCTATCTGCAAGAATAAATTAAATATACACCAATCAAATGAGCCCGTCAAAGGTTTTTAGGTCTTTTTTACTTGACAATGCCCAGACAGGTAAGTAACATTTACTTACCAAATAAAAGTTTATTAAAGCATTAAAGAGGAGATAGTATGGTAGATGTGATTGCAGATCAAAAAGACATTGATTTTGTTCTTTATGAGCAACTCAATGTCGAAAGATTTTTAAAGCATAAAAAATACAGCGATTTTAATAAAAAAATGTTTAAGATGGTGATCAGCGAGGCAAGAAATCTTGCAATTAAAGAGATTCTTCCAACCTATACTGAATGTGATCAAGAAGGTTTAAAATTTGAGAATGGAAAGGTTGAAGTGCCGAAATGCCTTAAGCGTGTTCACAAACTTCTCATGGAAGGTGAGTGGGGAGCTCTTACAGCTGATCCTGAATATGGCGGACAGGGTTTACCCCACACAATATTTCAGGCAACATTTGATTATATGATAGGTGCAAATTATGTTGCAATGATGTACGTCATTTTGGGACATGGTGCTGGAAAAATGATAGATCGTTTTGGAACTGAGAGCCAGAAAGAACTTTTTTTAGAAAAGCTTTATTCCCTTCAATGGGGCGGAACAATGCTTCTTACAGAACCAGGAGCTGGTTCTGATCTCGGTGCACTTGAAACGTCGGCTGAAAAGCTTGAAGATGATACATATTCCATTGTTGGAAACAAGATATTTATCTCTAATGGAGAACAGAACCTTACCGAAAATATTATTCATCCGGTACTTGCTCGAATAAAAGGTGCTCCTGCCGGAACTAAGGGTATTTCTCTGTTTATAGTTCCAAAAATCTGGGTGAATGGTGATGGAACTTTTGGAGAGAGCAACGATGTAGTATGTACCGGGGTTGAAGAAAAACTCGGGCTTCATGGCAGTCCTACATGTTCAATTTCACTTGGAAGTAAGGGCAAATGCCGGGGGATTTTACTTGGTAAAGAAAATCAGGGAATGCAGATTATGTTCCATATGATGAATGGAGTCCGTCTTGAAGTAGGAACTCAAGCTTACTCCCATGCATCCTGTGCTTACCTTTATGCTTTGGAATATGCGAAGACAAGGCTTCAGGGCAAATCAATGGATAAGAGTTCAGATGTTAAAGTATCACAGGTTCCGATAATTGAACATCCCGATGTCAGAAGAATGCTTCTAAAGATGAAGTCCTATGTTGAAGGGCTTCGCAGCCTTGCTTTTTTTACAGCATTCTGTTTTGACATGATTGAATGTTCAGAAAATGAAGATGAAAAGTCACATTATTCAAATCTTGTTGAAATTTTAACACCTATAGTAAAAGCATATTCAAGTGATAGGGGCTTTGAGATATGTGCAGAAGGGATGCAGGTGTTTGGAGGATATGGTTATACTAGAGAATATCCCATGGAACAGCTTTTAAGAGATTGTAAAATTGCTTCGATTTATGAAGGATCAAATGGTATTCAGGCAACAGATTTTCTTTTCCGCAAAGTTGGCGGGCAAAATGGAATAATGCTTGAGGCCTTTGTTTTAGAGATAAAAAAGAGAATTGATTATTCAAAAGAAAATAATATTTTTGTAGACCTTGCTGAAACTCTTGAAAAAGTTTTAAAAAAGCTCGAAAATAAATTAAGAGATTCAGCTCAAAGTGTTAAAACATCAGAATACAAATCTGCATTTGCCGTGGCATCTCCTTTACTTGACGTAACAGGTGATATAGTAATGGCATGGCATCTTTTATGGCGCGCTCAAATTGCCGATGCTAAGCTTGCAGGTAATAATGGCGGGGAAAATGTTGATTTTTATAATGGAAAAATCATGGCAGCAAAGTTTTTTATTAAAACAATCCTTCCTGTTGCAACAGGAAAACTTGATGGTATTGTTATTAACGAAAACCCTGCAGCAACAATAAATGAAAAATCGTTTTAGGAGGGGAAAATGGAAGAGATAGTTATTGCATCTGCTTGTAGAACTGCAATAGGAGCTTTTGGCGGGAGCCTTATAAAATTGAATGGTGCAAGTATTGCGGCTGTAACCATGAAAGAAGCAATAAAAAGGGCAGGAATAGAACCCCATATGATTGATGATATCAGATACGGCTGTTGTCTGGAATCTTCTGATACCTTGAATGTCGCAAGGGTTGCCGCACTTCTGGCTGGGATTCCTGACAACATTACAGCAGTTACAATAAACAGGGTCTGTATTTCCGGTATGGAAGCTATGATTTCAGGCATGGCAATGATTCAGGCTGGCATGGCAGATATTATTCTTGCAGGTGGTGTTGAGCATATGTCCGGGGCTTCATACAGTGTTCCAAATGCCAGGTGGGGATGCAGATTGCAGGACACGGTTTTTGTGGATGATATGATTCATGCCCTGCATTGTGGTTCATATATATCACCTCATCCTGAAGATGGACCTGTAAATGAAAAGGAAAAACCTTTGAGTATGTTTGTGGGCAAACCTTATATAATGGGACATA
>JAIOSM010000135.1 GCA_021107575.1 Desulfobacteraceae bacterium
TCTAAGAGCGGATAACTAAAAAATTTTAGATGTGTTCTGTACAAAGTTTCGGTTATAAAAGTTTTAATGCGCGTTACAAGGGTCCCGCTTGCAGAAAAAGGATTTGAAATAATTCCAACGGTATGATCTTGTGTGAGTGATGCAATATCGTAAGTGATGGTTCTTGGACCAACTGAGCATGCAGTAAGGTTAAATAATATAATTATTAATGTAAATTTTTTTACCATTGTTTATACTCTGTATCAAGATCTATTAAAAGATGAATAATTTATCATTTTCAAATAAAATTCAAGCTTTTTTTGATAAACTTATTAGAGATCAATTTTAAGATTAAGTGTAAGATTAAGTGGTATGAGAACAAATTACTTTAACTACTTATTTTTGTTCTAATGGTATTATATAGAGAATATTAGATTTGTTTAAAATGATTGTAGTATTTTTATTGCCAGTTACTGATGCTTTATAGACTTTGACAAAAGTGGAACCACTCTTCTCAAAAAAATCAGACAATCTATCATAACCAACAGTATTTATAACACCAGTTAGCTTCCCACCATTAATTAATTTAATTTTAACTTTTGTTTCTTTTGTTGGATAGTCTGGCATTTTAGCCTCTCCTTTTAAATCATACTACTATTACGAAAATTAAAATAAAATAACATAAATACCCTGATAATTCAATAAAAGACCTTTGTTAAAATAAATTATTCGTAAATAGAATAAAGTTTTGGATCAAAGGCTTCTCTTATACCTTCGCCTGTAAAAGTAACAGTCATAAGAGTGATGATCAGCGATGCAACAACAGAAGCTGAAATCCACCATGCATCCATGTTTTGCCAGCCCTGAGACAGAAGCTCTCCCCATGAAGGTATAGGCGCCGGCAGGCCAAATCCGAGGTAATCTAGAGATGTTAAAGCAACAATACCTCCTGAGATTGCAAAAGGAGCATAAGTCACAATAATGGAAATAGTGTTTGGAATAATATGCTTAAAAATAATTCTCATATGTGATGCCCCAAGAGATCTTACAGCAAGAATATATTCGCGTTCTTTTTCTTTATATGTAACTGTTCTCATGACCCAGGTAATCTGGATCCATTGAAAAAAGGCCATGACTAAAAGAAGAATCATAAAATTTGGTACAATAATTGATGATATTATTATTATTACATATAAGAATGGAATATTACTCCATATTTCGAGAATTCTTTGAAAAAAAAGATCAAATTTTCCTCCAAAATACCCCATACTACACCCAATGCTTATACCAATAGAATAATTTAGAATTAAAAGTCCCAGAGAAAAAACTATTGCTATTCTAAACCCGTACACTAGTCTTGCAAAAACATCTCGTCCAATATTATCTGTACCAAAAAAATGTTTATCTTTAATTGAAGGAGGGAAAGGAGGAAACCTGTCATCTTTTAAATCATTTTCAAAGGCATTGTAAGGGACTATAGGCATTACCACAAAATTACTGTTTTCATCCAATTTAAACTTTATATGAAGATCTCTGTAATTTGTCTCATAATCATAATCAAGTCCAAAGACTTTTCCTGGGATCATATCCTGATAAGTTGGAAAATAAAAATTCCCATTGTAATAAACCATGAGTGCCTTTGAATTAATAAAAAGCTCTGCAGATAGCGATAAAATAATCATTATTGAGATTATGAGGAAAGAATAATAACCCCTTTTAATGGATTTGAATCTATTAATTTTTTTTTTTATTTCCGGGCTTAATGTAATCATTTGAATCTCACCCTCGGATCAACAATTGCAACACAGATATCAGAAAGTATGTTGCCTATCATAAATAGCAAAGATGAAATAACAAGAATCCCCATAACAACGGGATAGTCTCTATCTACAACTGATTCATACCCTAAAAGTCCCATTCCATTAATGTTAAACACTTTTTCAATTAGAAAAGAACCCATAAGAAGTATTGATATATTATTTCCAAAGCTTGTCGCAATGGGGATAAGGCTGTTTTGTAAAGCATGACGAAAAACAGCTTTTTTAAAAGAAAGCCCTTTAGCAATAGCAGTTCTGATATAATCGCTTGAAAGATTATCCATAAGTGTGTTCTTCATAAGAAGTGTCATAACTGTAAAAGAACCAATCATATAGGCAATAAGCGGCAAAATTGTATGCCAGATAATATCAATAACTTTTTCTAAAAAACTCATTTCAAAAGACATGTCAGAGCTAAACCCGCCTAAAGGGAAAATATTTAGTTTTGATGCAAATAGAACAAGTAGGAAAACCCCTGCGACCCAACCTGGAATAGCATACCCGATGAAAATAATAATAGAAGTTATATTATCAAATCCTGATTTATGTTTAATAGCTTTTGAAATCCCTAAGGGAATACAAACACCATAGATCAATATCATGCTTAAAATACCAAAATAGAGAGAAATAGGGATTCTCTCTATTATCATAGATAATACAGAGTCATAGTATCTGGTAGATCGTCCAAGGTCGCCTTTTAAAACTTTAAAAAGCCAATCAATATAACTTGTAAGAATAGGTTTATCAAAACCATAATATTCTTTAAGCATATTGATTTGATCTTCAGAAAGTGGTTGATCGCCAATATTCTGATTAGCAGTCTGCATCTGTCTGGCATTGGCAATTATTCTTTCAACAGGACCACCCGGAACAAACCTGGTGATTGTAAAGACCATAATAGTAATACCGATAAATGTCGGTATAATTAGAAGGAGTCGTCTTATAAAATATGCAGTCATTAAATCAAATCATATACTGAATTTAGTGCCTTATCAAGATTAACAGGATTTGATCCTCCGGCCTGGGCCATATCTGATCGCCCACCCCCACCTCCACCAACAATCAAAGCCGCTTTTCTAACAATATCTCCTGCCCTGTATTTTTTAGTAAGGTCATCAGTAACTATTGATATTAAGAGAGCTTTTCCATTTGATTCTGCACCGAGAAGTATAACGCCGGATTTTATTTTATTTTTAAATTTGTCTGCAAGGTCTCTTAATTGGGAGGGGTTTTCAATTTCCACTTTTTTTGAAAGAACTTTTATTCCATTTATATTTTTAATATCATTATCAATGTTATCTGCAAATTTTGAGGCGATTTTTGTTTTTAGAGATTCTATCTCTTTTAGTAATTGCCTTTTTTCTTTTAAAAGGGAGTTGATTTTCTCAGGAATATTTTTTTTTGAATTTTTCAGATAGGCACTGGATTTTTTTAATAATAAATTATCAAAATTGATCTCGTCAACCGCTTTTGCACCTGTTACTGCCTCGATTCTTCTAACTCCAGAGGCAATTCCTTCCTCAGATAATATTTTAAATAGTCCTATATCACCGGATCGCTCTGTATGGGTACCTCCACAAAGTTCTTTACTGAAATCGCCTAAACTAACAACTCTTACCTGATCGCCATATTTTTCTTCAAAAAGCGCAGTTGCTCCGGATTTAGAAGCATCATCCATACTCATCTCTTTTGTTTTTACAGAATAATTTTCTCTTATTCGCTGGTTTACAATTTTAATAATTTCTTCTATCTCATCATCAGTCACTTGAGAAAAATGTGTAAAATCAAACCTTAACCTGTCTGAAGACACGAGAGATCCAGATTGTTTTACATGGTCTCCTAAAACTTCTCTTAATGCATAATGAAGGATATGTGTTGCAGTATGATTGTTTTCAGTGCTTTTCCGTTTGTCTATGTCAACTTTTAGTTCCAACTTATCTTTTACAGAGACCTCGCCTTTTTCAATTTCTCCTTTATGTATTGATAGTCCTGAGGGATTGGAAAAAGTTGAATCAATCCTGATTCTACATTTATCATTATAAAAAACTCCGGAATCTCCAGATTGTCCACCGGATTCTGCATAAAAAGGTGTTTTAACAGTTACAATTTCAATTCTGTCTCCTGATTTTGCTGATTCTACCCTTTTATCATCTTTTATAATAATTAAAATGTCGGATTCATCTTCACATGTTTTATATCCGGTAAATAGAGTTTTGATTCCTTGTTTTGTAAGGCTTTTATAGGCTTCACTTACACCTTCAAACTTAATCTTACTTTTTGACCTTTTCTTCTGTTCGCCCATAGCTTTGTTAAAACCATCAATGTCTAAACTCAAATCCATATCTTTAACAACATCCTGAATTATATCTACAGGGAAACCAAAAGTATCATAAAGTTTAAAAATTAAATCTCCCGGAATAATTTTAGTTTTCTCTTTTCCAAGTTTTTTTATGGAATCATCCAGAAGTTTAATACCGATATCAAGTGTTTCTAAAAATTGTTTTTCTTCATTTTTAACAACATTAAAGATAAAAGAAGATGATTCTCTTAATTCAGGATAAGCATCTCCCATAATATCAAATACTTTTTCAATTGTATGATGTAAAAAAGGTTTTTTTAAACCTAAATTTCTACCATACCTGACAGCTCTTCTGATAATTCTTCGTAGAACATAGCCTCTGCCATCATTAGATGGAAGAACTCCATCAGCAATAAGAAAAGCAGTTGCCCTTGAGTGATCAGCAATAACTTTCGTGGCAACTTCTGTTTGTCTTGATTCATAGGTTCTTTTTCCACAAAGTTCTTCAACTCTTTCCATGATCGGAACAAACAGATCAGTTTCATAATTTGTCTTGGTGTCTTGAAGAACAGAAACAATTCTCTCTAACCCCAACCCAGTATCAATTGAAGGTTTAGGCAAGGGTTTCATAGTCCCGGTTTCATCTTTTTCATACTGCATGAAAACAAGGTTCCAAAGTTCAAGATATCTGTCACATTCACAACCAACAGCACAATCTTTTCTGTCGCAGCCGAATTCTTCTCCACGGTCAATATGAATCTCACTGCAAGGTCCGCACGGTCCAGTGTCACCCATTGACCAGAAATTCTCTTCTTCGCCTAACCGTACAATTCTATCTTCGGGAACTCCGACTTTATCACGCCAGAGTTCATAGGCTTCGTCATCATCAAGATAAACTGAAACCCAGAGTTTAGAAGCATCAAGACCATAACCATTTGTTAAAAGATCCCATGCAAACTCGACAGCCTTTTCCTTAAAATATTCTCCAAAAGAAAAATTTCCGAGCATTTCAAAAAATGTTTGATGTCTTGCAGTATAACCGACATTTTCAAGATCGTTATGTTTTCCACCTGCACGAACACATTTCTGGGAAGTTACCGCAGTTGAATATTCTCTTTTTTCATCACCTGTGAATATACGTTTAAACTGAACCATTCCAGCATTGGTGAAAAGTAATGTTGGATCATTATCCGGCACCAGGGATGAACTTCTGACAATATGGTGGCCATATTTTTTAAAATATTCAATAAAAATTTTACGGGCTTCATTTCCAGTCATGGATCTCTCCTAAAAATTCAATAACTATATAAATTTATTTTTTCAGTTTTTTATTTTTCTTTTGTAGTTTCTTTGGCAATAGAAGGTTCGGCCAATGCATCAATCGGTATCCCGAGTTTTTCCCTTACTTTTGTCTGGATTTCAATAAACAGATCAGGATTATCATCAAAAAAAACTTTAACGTTCTCCCTGCCCTGCCCAATTCTTTCTGAATTATAAGAATACCATGAACCACTTTTATCAATTACATCAAGATCCACTCCCATATCAAGAAGATCTCCTGTCTTTGAGATTCCTTCTCCATACATGAGATCAAATTCAATATTCTTAAATGGAGGAGCGAGTTTATTCTTAACAACTTTGACTTTGGTTCTATTGCCAATTATATCCTGTCCATCTTTAATTGCCTGGGCTTTCCTGATTTCTATTCTTATTGTTGCATAGAACTTAAGTGCATTGCCTCCGGTTGTTGTTTCCGGGTTGCCATAAACAACTCCGATTTTCATTCTAATCTGATTTATAAAAATCAATGTGGTATTTGTTTTGCCAATGGAGCCTGTTAGTTTTCTTAATGCCTGGGACATCAGTCGTGCCTGCAGGCCCATATGAGAATCACCCATGTCACCTTCGATTTCAGACCTTGGGACAAGTGCTGCAACTGAGTCTACAATTATTATATCAATAGCTCCGCTTCTTACAAGCATGTCTACAATTTCAAGGGCTTGCTCTCCAGTGTCGGGCTGGGACACTAAAAGTTCATCAGTATCGACTCCAAGCCTTTTCGCATAAGCTACATCCAGCGCATGTTCAGCATCAATAAAAGCAGCTATCCCACCTTTTTTTTGAGCTTCTGCTGCTGCATGGAGTGCAAGGGTTGTTTTCCCGGAAGATTCAGGGCCATAGATCTCAACGACTCTTCCTCTTGGGAAACCACCGATACCAAGTGCTTTGTCCAGGGCAAGAGAGCCTGAGCTGATTACAGGAACAGCCTGGATTTCTCTTCCTCCAAGTTTCATTATAGACCCTTTACCAAACTGCCTGTCTATTTGGGTCATTGCTGATTTTATAGCATTCTCTTTTTCCTGTGATATTTCCATGTGGTCTCCCTAAATAAAAATATTAAATTTAATAAGAATTCTCAAAACAAAGGAACTTAACAGTCCTGCCACTAAGTCGTCTAAAACTATTCCCGGTCCGCCTTTAAAATTTTTTTCAAAATATTTAACAGGAAAAGGTTTAAAAACATCAAAAAATCTAAAAAGTACAAATCCAATTAAAATTGTATATATCGATAATGAAATACCTACCATTGTAACAACATAGCCTGCAATTTCATCAATAACAATACAACCCGGGTCTTTTTGTTTTAAAATTTTTTCTGCTTGATCTGCTATCCAGATTGCGAAAATTATCAATATAACTACAGAAATAGTCTCATAACAAGGATTAATTAACTTAAAAGTTAAGACAAACAGAATCCCCATAAGAGTTCCAAAGGTACCAGGAGCAAAAGGAATTTTACCTAATCCTGCTCCGGTAGCTACAAAAATAATAACTTTTTCTTTAAAAGTCATAACCTATTTTTTTATAATTTCAATGAATTTATGTCAAGATTTACTTGCTGGTATACTTTTTTTAAAGGGATATTATTTTTCTCAGCAATATTTTTTAATTCTTCATATTCAGGTTGGATTGTAGTTGTCTTATCAGGATTTGTAATCTTTTTTGCTAAAATTTTCCCAAATTTTGTATTAATTCTTATTATTTCTCT
>JAIOSM010000072.1 GCA_021107575.1 Desulfobacteraceae bacterium
GGTCAACAATAATAAAGCTTTTAACAAAAAAACAAGGCGTGCTGGATTATAGTTTTTGGTTCTTTACAGAAATTAAGGATGTGATCACAAAAGCAATTGCTTTAATCCACAATTGTTTTTAGCAAATCACCGTTTTTAACAATACATTTTTTTTGGCATGCAGGGCAGATTTTGTGATCATCCTGCGGAGTAACTGATATGTCTTTGTGACCACAATAGGGGCAAGTTTGCATCCTGGTGTAAGGGAAAATAAAGGGTAATGATACTGCAATTATAGTCAAGGCAACTCCGATCTTTGTATTAAGAATTGTTATTACAAGCGCAATCGGTATCAGGCAGAAGGCCATAAAATAGCCTTTGTGTTTATAGCTCATGAAAACCTCCAAATATTATTTTTGTTCCCTCTTTTTTTTTAATTCTTTTTAAGAGCTCTATCCCATCCATACCAGGCATTTGGTAATCTAAAAGCACAACTGCGTAAGTTTTTTCTTCCATTGTTTCTAAGGCTTCCATGCCTGATGAAGCACAATAAATGTTCCAGTCCTTTAAAAATTTTGACATCAGCTTTTGTGCCATTTTATCATCATCAACAAAAAGAATGGAAATATGTTGATATTTTTTTGGATTTTCTATTTCTTTATCTGCCATTATACTTTACTCCCGGCGAAATCTATTTTTCAAAATCTTCTATATAGTTTATTACCTCAATTCCTTTTTTTTCCAAAAGAGCAAGTTTTACATCCAGGTCATCAAAAGATTTTTCTTTACCTGCAACTTCCAGGTCATAGGCTGCCTGTTGAGCTTGTTCAGCTGCAAGATAGCGGAGTGTCCCTTTGAGCTTGTGGGCAGCCTCGTCAAGCTTAGAGGCATCTTTTGCAATTACAGCCTCTGTCACGTTACCAAAAGCTTCAGGCCAATCTTTACGAAATTCATCAAAACATTCCTTGATAAGCTCCATATCATTATCCATGATCTCTTTTAATTCATCAAGGTCTATGATATTTGGATTATCCATTCTATCCCCCTGCTCGCGAAAATTAGTTGTAACTATAAGTATTAATTGAAACTATCTAAAAAGAATTTTGTTATCTATGTGAATAATTCTGCATTAAATTCGCTTACAAGTCAAGAGAAAATATTAATTTTCGCTACGATTTACGAATTGATCCGAGGTGTCTTAAACGGTTGACCTCTTAATTTATTATATCAGAAGAACAATTTTTTTATTGACAAATTATTGACATTTATTTTATGGTTGTATATACAAGCGAAAAGAAAGAATATTTTTTAAACAATAGAGGTGAATGATAAAAGTTGATTTAATTATTTAAAGAACCTTTAAACTAAAGAGGTTATAAAATGGCTGCAAACAACAGGGTTTCAGGAGCAATGAGAATTAAACTTGAAAATATATTTGAAACGCTTCCCCATAAAAAAGGATTTATTAAAGGTCTGCGCAGGGCTCCGAAACGGCATGCAGAGCTTTCTCTTGAAGACAGAAAACTTGCTCTTAAAAACGCTTTAAGATATGTTCCTGAAAAATGGCATGAAATACTTGCACCGGAATTTTTTGAAGAACTTAGTACGCGCGGTCGTATCTATGGATACAGATTTAGACCCAAAGGAGAAATCAAAGGCTTGCCTTTTGATCACTACAAGTCAAAATGTATTGAAGGTAAAGCTTTTCAGACAATGATTGACAATAATCTTGATTTTGAAGTAGCGCTTTATCCCTATGAGCTTGTAACATATGGAGAGACAGGTCAGGTTTGCCAGAACTGGATGCAATACTGGCTTATCAAGGCATATCTTGAGCAATTATCAGAAGATATTACTCTTGTTGTTGAATCAGGACATCCTCTGGGGCTTTTTAAATCATCTCCAAATGCTCCAAGAGTTATAATGTCAAATGCCCTGATGGTAGGCATTTTTGATAATAATGAGGACTTTTCGCGAGCTGCTGCAATAGGTGTTGCAAACTATGGTCAGATGACAGCAGGCGGGTGGATGTATATCGGACCCCAGGGTATTGTACATGGTACATATAATACTCTTTTAAATGCTTCCCGCATGATTTCCAAGAAAGATGATAAAGAAGATATGGCAGGTCACCTTTTTGTCAGTTCCGGGCTTGGCGGAATGAGCGGAGCTCAGGGGAAAGCTGTGGAAATTGCAAATGGTGTGGGCATATTTGCAGAAGTGGATTATTCAAGAATAGAAACAAGATATAATCAGGGTTGGGTAAGTAAGATTATTAAAGATCCTGCAAAAGCATTTGAAACAGCAGCTTTATATCAGGCGCAAAAGAAAAAAACAGCAATTGCCTTTTACGGCAATATTGTTGATCTTCTAGAATATGCTGTGAAAAATGATATAAAAATAGAGCTTTTAAGTGATCAGACTTCATGCCATGTTGTATATGATGGTGGATATTGCCCCCAGGGACTCAGCTTTGAAGAGAGAACAGAGCTCTTGGCAACTGATCACGATAAATTTGTAAACCTATGTGATGCTTCATTGCAAAAACATTATGAACTTATTAAAAACCTTGTTGATAAGGGAACTTATTTTTTTGATTATGGGAATAATTTCCTCAAAGCTGTATATGACACAGGAGTTTTAGATATTTGTAAAAATGGTAAAAATACAAATGAAGGCTTTGTATTCCCGTCCTATGTTGAAGATATCATGGGTCCTCTTTTGTTTGACTATGGCTATGGACCATTCAGGTGGGTCTGTTTGAGTGGAGAGGAAAAAGACCTTGATGCAACAGATGCTGCTGCAATGGAGTGTATTGATCCGGAAAGAAGGTTCCAGGACAGAGACAATTATGTCTGGATTAGAGATGCTAAGAAAAATAAGCTTGTTGTTGGTACCCAGGCAAGAATTCTCTACCAGGATGCTGAAGGAAGAATCAAGATTGCCTTGAAGTTTAATGAGATGGTAAGAGATAAAAAGATAGGACCTGTGATGCTTGGGAGAGATCACCATGATACGGGCGGTACTGATTCTCCTTTCAGGGAAACAGCAAACATAAAAGACGGATCAAACATTATGGCTGACATGGCAACTCAGTGTTATGCCGGGAATGCTGCACGGGGGATGAGCCTTGTTTCTCTTCATAATGGAGGTGGAGTCGGTATAGGAAGAGCGATAAATGGCGGATTCGGCCTTGTTCTTGATGGCAGCAAACGGATTGATGACATTATTAAAAGTGCCATGAACTGGGATGTTATGGGTGGTGTTGCAAGACGAGCCTGGGCGCGCTGTGAAAACTCTATTGAAACATGTATGTTATATAATGATGAAAATATTCAGGATCACATTACTTTGCCATATATTCCAGATGATGATCTGATTAACAAAATAGTTAATTAAAGATGGAGTAAAAAAGTGCAAAGCAATAACTCTTTTCCAGAGAAATTAGAAGAGATAGAATTATTGGATCATCTCTTTGTTAATTGTAATATTGCAACCATGGCTAACAATTGCTATTCTTCCATTATTGGCGGAGCAATAGGGGTTTCAGGTAATAAAATTTGTTTTGCAGGTAAAAAAAGTGATCTTCCATTAGATTTTGAAAAAAGAGCATCTCATATCCATGATATGAAAAAGAGCTGGATCTTGCCTGGGCTGGTTGACTGCCACACACATCTCGTGTTTGGTGGCTCAAGGTCTAAAGAGTTTGAAATGAAGCTTGCAGGTATAAGTTATGAAGAGATTGCAAAACAGGGTGGTGGAATTTTTTCAACAGTCAAAGATACAAGAAAAGAATCAATAGACAATCTTTATGAGCAAGCATTAAAAAGAGTGAATTGCCTGTTTAATCAAGGAGCTACAACCATTGAAATCAAATCAGGATATGGGCTTGACCTTGAATGCGAACTTAAAATGCTTGAAGTTATTAAAAAACTTGATGACAATCATGCCGCAACAATCAAGGCAACTTTTTTAGGAGCTCATGCCTTGCCCCATGAATATAAAGGTAAATCAGGCAAATATATTGATTTTGTAGTAGATCAGGTCTTGCCTGAAGTGAAAAAACAGGGGATTGCAACAAGTGTTGATGCCTTTTGTGAAAATATCGGGTTTTCTCTTAAAGAAACAGAAAGGGTTTTAAGAAAAGCAAAAGATCTGGGATTTGACATAAAACTCCATGCAGAACAACTCTCAGATTCAGGTGGAGCTGGTATGGCAGCAGAGTTAGGTGCACTATCCTGTGATCACCTTGAATATGTTTCAAAAGCAAGTCTAAAAAAAATGGCCCAAAACAATGTGACAGCAGTACTTTTACCCGGAGCATTTTATTATTTAAAAGAAAAACAAAAACCACCGATTCAGCTTTTACGAGACTTAAATATTTCGACAGCAGTGTCAACTGATATGAATCCAGGTTCAAGCCCATTGCTTTCTCTGCCCCTTGCAACTAATATGGCCTGTATATTGTTTGGCCTTACTCCTGAAGAAGCTCTTCTAAGCGCCACTATAAATGGTGCAAAAGCTCTGGGGCTTGAAAAGCAAAAAGGAACCATAGAAGTAGGAAAAGATGCAGATTTTGTCGCATGGGATATTGTAGAACCCTGCGATTTAAGTTATTATACAGGATCAAGTCCTGCTAAAATGATTGTAACATGTGGAGACGTGATCCATAAATAACTTTTGGTGAAGATAATGACTAAAGAGAATATCACTGTTTTGGAAAATGAAAACGGAACATTTCTATTCCAGTGTTCTAAGTGTGGTAAACAGAAAAGGATGAGATCACCCAATAGTTTAAGATTTAAGGTCAAATGCCCCTGTGGAGCTTTAACTCCTGTAAAATTAAATGCCAGAAGCGACTACCGAAAAGCTGCAAACATACCTGTAAAGATAATTTCGTCTAAGTTTAGAGGAAAGGGTGTTACAACTAATATATCAAGTAAAGGTATTAGTGGATCTTATAGCGCTAGGCATGAATTAGTTGTTGGCGATCAAGTTAAAATTGAATATACTATTGGAGATGTATTAGTGACTGAGCACGCAACTATTAAGTATGTTAATGGTTCTAATTTTGGTGCTACATGTGAGGAGTTGCCCGAATATTCAGAGGCACGAAGGAAAAAAGGTTTTTTTGTAATGCCACCTGATCAAACATTATGGTTAAAGCTTGAATAGGTGTTGGTTTGTAACTTGCCATCAGATAATAAAAGTTCGGTATCAGCAATGCGTTTCACCTGATCCATATAGTGTGATACAAGGATGATGGTGCAACTTTTTTTTAATTCCAAAAGCAGATTTTCAATAACCCTGCCTGATTTTTCATCAAGAGAAGAAGTAGGCTCATCCAGCAACAGCACCTTTGGGTTCAGGATTAATGCCCTGGCAATGCACAGCCTTTGCTGCTGGCCGCCTGACAAGGACCTTGCATCTTTATTAAGCCTCTCTTTTACTTCCTGCCATAAAAAAGTTTTTTTTAATGCATTTTTAACTTTAGGGAAGATGGTCTCTTTTTTCTTTTCTCCCTTGAGTTTTAAAGGAAAGGCAATATTATTATAAATACTCATTGGCAATGGGTTTGGAACCTGGAAGACCATTCCTACTTGCCTTCTCAGTTCAGAGACTGAGTAGTTTTTATCATAAATATTTTGAAACTCCGTGCCAAATTTTATTTTAATCAGTCCTTTTCTGTTTGCGCCTGCAATACTTTCCCACAGCCGGTTCAATGTCATCAATAAGGTAGATTTTTCGTATCAATCATAGCCATCTATAACTGGAATGATACTATAA
>JAIOSM010000289.1 GCA_021107575.1 Desulfobacteraceae bacterium
CTGCAAGACATAGGATGATTTTCAGTTTATTCATTTTGAACCCCCAATTTATTCTTTATGCTCATAAAAAGTAATTATGCAGGTCTGTATACCATTTAATTTATCATGATATCTGCCCGCAGTTAATTGTAGACTTTCTAAATATTTTGTATCAAAGGAAATTGTAGATGTAAACAAGAGAAAATTCGATAATACTTGCATGATTCATGAATTTCAAACAACTTTACAATTTCAATAGTATCTTTAATAAATACAAACACAAATAGCTGTTCACTTTTCATAAGAGATACAGTAGCATCTATTGGAGTGGAGGTGCATGCTTCTCACAGCATGGGTTAAACTAATCCATCAAAATTTATAATATGACATACTAAATTTTTTTATGACAAATATTCAGATACAATGGATAAAAATCTCTGACAATTAAATTACTATTTTAGTCAATAGTTTTACTCAGACTTAAACCCTTCTTCATTCATTTTCATATCAAAAGGGATGGAAGCTATGAGTTCCAAGGGCAGATAAATGTCTTCTCTGTATTCTCTTAAGTCTATGGTTTTAATATACTTCTTACATTTATCACAATAATCTGCTCTGATACCTTTTTCATTATCCAAGGCAACATAACCCAGAGTCTTGCTGTCATTGTTATTGCAAAACGGACAAACAATTCTCTTTGTTTCCCATTCATGCCAGCAAAAATTGCAAACAAGGGATCTTGAACCATTTTCTTTAGAAAAAAGTGAAAGCGCAGGCGCACTTCCACAAACAGGACAACGCCCCTGTTCTGTTTGGTCCATCTCTTTGAAATATGAAGAAATTATCTTAGAGCTTTTGACAATAGAGGGTTTTAATGAATTGTATAAGATGAAATCAAAAACCTGAGGATTAAATTCACTATTGCCCAGAATAGCTTCAGGCAAGGATATATTGCCCTCAAGGTAACTTTGTACTATTGATTTAAAGGAAAGCTCTTTATCAATTATGGATTCTTTAATAATTTTTGCTGTAACATCTGCTTGAATTTCAGACCCCTGACACAGATCACAGATTTTTTCAAAAAGTATTTCTGCATTATAAAAATCAATGTCAAAATCTTTTTTTGAAATAAGTGGAAAATCTTTTTTACTCTTTAATACGGAATAATCTTTGGTAATATCAGAATCAAATTCATGTTGCAGGGAAAATACTTTTTCATAAAATCTTACTACCTCTTTTATAAAAGGTTTTTCTTTTTCAAGAAAATTTGCTGCTTTTTTAATTTGTTCCAAAATTGAATCATTTTCTTTTGCAATCTCTTTCCCTGTCATGTTGACTCCTGTTAAATATAAATAGCAAATCAGAAGGGATAGATTAATTACTACCCCTTCTGATAATATTAAATTACTTAAATACTAAACTACACTAACTCTTTTGCAGCTGCAATAAAAGGTTTAAACATTTTTTGCAAAGCTTCCTGGCGCGTTAGCATAGGTGCTATTATACCTTTATTTGTGACAGAAGCAATAGCATATTTTGAATACAACTCAGGATCATGTGCTGTCAGGTATATGGTTTGAACAAAGTCAGAGTCAAGTAATGTGGCTTTGGGAAACTTTCCCTTAACCTGTGCCAGCCTCTGTTTTGCCAAAGAGAGCATTTCATCACTCTCTCCAAAATGCATAGCACCTGTAGGACAGGTTTTTACACAGGCAGGAACTTGTCCGTTCTGCACTCTGTCAAGACACATGTCACATTTAGCAAGAGTTCCGTCTTTTGCCTTTCTTGGAATATTATAGGGACATGAGTCAATGATCTCGTCTGCATCAAGATTCTTTGTGTTTGCAGTAAAAATCACAGCACCTGTTGCAGGGTCTTTAAAAATTGCCGTGGGATCATCAGCGACTTCAAGGCATGGCGCTTCATAACAATGACGGCATTGATCCGGAAAAAACAGCCAGTTAAGCTTTCCATCAATAACCTGCTCATTGAACCTGACAAGCTTATATGTCTCAAAAGACAAATCAGCAGGGTTTTGGAACGACCCTCTGTTAGTTGTTTTTTCAGCAGGAAGATCGTGCCATTGTTTACATGCCACCTGACAGGCCCGGCAAGCTGTGCATAATGTAGTATCTATGAAAAATGACTTACTCATTTTTATTTCCTCCTTGTTTACATTTTTCTTACATTAACCAAAAATGCTTTGGTTTCAGGGATTCTGGTATTGGGATCACCTGCCGATGGTGTTAAAAGATTGGCACTATCTTCTTTTACTGATGCATCTTTTGAACTATCAGGCCATCTCCATCCAAAATGCCATGGCACACCAACCTGATGTACTATTTTCCCATCAATCTTAAACGGTTTAAAACGTTTTGTTACAATGGCTGTGCATTCAAGCTCAGCACGGATTGATTCAACAACTACCCGCTCACCATTTTTTATACCCTTTTGTTTTGCAAGTTCCTCACTCATCTCAACAAAAACCTGGGGCTGCATCTCCATTAACCATTCCTGGGGACGAGTCATCAAGCCTGTCTGCCAGTGCTCAGATACACGATATGTTGAGCAGACAATCTTATATTTTGAAGTTGACTTTGCATATTTATCACTGTCTGTTGAATATGTCACTGCAACAGGATTCTGAAGCTGTTTTGGATAAAGCAGATTCTTTGCAACAGGAGTTTCAATTGGTTCATAATGCGCAGGGAATGGTCCATCAGCTCTACCTGGGCCAAATATCTGGGCATGACCATGTTTTCTCATGATAAACGCATACTTTGCATCTTTCCTTTGTGTACCATCTGGGTTTTCTAATGGATACCATCCACCGTCAGGCACATCTCCCAGCCATTTTTTAGAAACATATTTGCCATTTTCCTGTTTTCCGGCAAATTTTACTACCCAGTCTTTTTTATCCCAAGGGATACCTTGCGCATCAACAGATGCACGGTTGTAAATAATTCTTCTATTCACGGGCCAGCACCATGCAAACTCAGGATAAAGTCCAATTTTATTTTCTGCATCTTTTTTACTTCTTCGGGCTGACATATTCCCTTTTTCAGTATAGGAGTTGCAATATAGCCAGTTAGCCGAAGATGTTGATCCATCAGCCTGGAGCCATGCAAAACTTGGAACTAAAGTTCCTTTTTTGCAAAGTTTACCCTTAACTGTCACATCTTTTGTAAAATAGCCGTTTATTTCTTTTGCAACTTTATGGGGATCATATTCATCATGGGTAAGATAATCCCATTTCAAATTGCGTATGGGTTCCGGGAACGCCCCATCTTTTGCGTAAGCTTTTTTAAGCTCATTACCAAGTTTAATAATAATATCACCGTCTGACAGGGAATTGCCAAGGGGTTTTGGTCCCTGATATCGCCATTGCATCCAGCGGCCGCTATTGGTAATAGATCCTTCTTTTTCCACAGAAACACATGCAGGAAGCATAAATACTTCTGTCTTGACTTTAGAAGGTGTAACTCCAGGGCCTTTCCAGAATGATCCTGTCTCATTATCAAAAAGATTTACATTGACCATCCAGTCTAAGTTTTCCATGGCTTTACGTGTTTTAAGGGAATTAGCTCCACTACATGCCGGATTCATACCCCAGGCAAAAAGACCTTCTACATCGCCTCTATACATATTATCAAAAATAGTAAACCATGAATAATCCTTACCATCATCAACCTTTGGCAGCCACGAGTATCCAAAATCATTGGATTTCTGTGCTTTTTCTCCAAAGTAAGATTTTAAAAGACTTACGGAATATTTGGGTGTATTTGCCCACCAGTTAGCACTTAAAGGATCATTACTCTTTGGAGTACACTTATTATTGTATGCTGTAAGATCTGTATTGGATGCCTTTGGAATTTTTAAATATCCGGGCAAAATATGCCAGAGCAGACACTGATCTGTAGATCCCTGAACATTTGATTCGCCACGAAGAGCATTAACACCGCCGCCTGCAACACCCATGTTGCCCAGAAGCAACTGAATCATTGCCATACATCTGATGTTCTGAACACCAACTGTGTGCTGGGTCCAACCCATGGCATACATAATTGTGCCGGCTTTTCCTCTGGCACCTGTTGCTGCATAGGTTTTATAAATTTCAATCAAATCTTTTTCAGATGTTCCGGTGATTTTTGATACAATCTTTGTATCATATTTTTTATAATGTTTTTTCAAAAGAGAAAATACAGAATTTCTCTTTTTAAGGGTTCTGTCTATCTTGGGAACCTTATTTTTATCTAATTGAAAACCCCATGTACTTTTATCGTATTTTCTCTTTTCTGCATCAAAACCTGAAAATTTACCATCGTCAAATTTAAATTTTTTATTTACTAAAAATCCAGCATTTGTATATGCGGAAACATACTCTTTATTATATAGCTTGTTTTCCAGAATATACTTTATCATGCCACCAAGAACAGCAATATCAGTACCTGAACGCAAAGAAGCATAAATATCAGCCCTTGTTGATGTTCTTGTGAATCTCGGATCAACATTGATCATTTTGGCGCCATTTTGCTGCGCTTCAGTCACATATTTAAAAGATATTGGATGATTCTCAGCAGCATTGCTTCCCATAATCAGAATACAATCGCTGTTTTTGATATCAATCCAGTGATTTGTCATTGCACCACGACCAAACGACTCTGCCAGAGCCGCTACAGTTGCGCTATGTCAGATACGTGCCTGGTGCTCAAGGTAAACAAGACCCAGGGACCTCATAAGAGCCTGATATGTCCAGCACTCTTCATTGTCCATGGCAGAACTTCCAACAGAAACAATATTGGTCACCCTGTTTACAACCTGACCTTTGGCGTTTTTTAAAGTAAAGGCTTTATCTCTGGTTGCTTTTACTCTTTTTGCAATTTTACCCAAAGCCCAGTCCCATGAAACCGTTTTCCATTCTTTTGAGTATGGTGCCCGGTACATAGGTTCTGTGAGTCTGTTCTCATTTTCTGTAAGCTGGCTTAAGGCTGCTCCCTTGGAACAAAGAGAACCACGGTTAATTACATGATCAGGATCACCTTCAATATTGATAACCCTTCCATCGCCTTTTTTACTTGTATGCACAATAGCCCCACACCCAACTGCACAATAACAGCAGATGGTGGTAGTTTCTTTAGCATACTTTGTCTTGAGCATTTGAGTATGAGCTCTTGCATCTTTTAAACTAAAGCCGAGGCTGCTCACTGCAAGCCCGGCAGCAGTAGCTCCGGAAATCTTAATGAACTTCCGTCGTGTAACCTGCATAGCTTTGCTCCTTTCTTAAAAAATTTTATATAACATTTTTGCTGTTAAGCAAAAATCAGCCCTGAACTAATAACTTTTGACTCATAACATATGCAAGTTACATAAAGGTTACAGAATAGATATAATCAGCAAAACATTGATTGACATTGATTAAATGGGAATATACATAAAAAAACGCTACTTTATCTTAATTTTTACATCAAGGAGGTGCGTAAAAAGAAGAAGCAACGTTTTTTTTAACAAATATCACATACAGGTTACAAAAAAGTTACCGTAAACAATAAATTTTAAACCTGCCCTAAGTGAGCTTCTATGGCGTATTTTATCTCTATTGACAAGGGATGTTTTTTCTCCTAAACTAAAAACTAACTTATTTTTATAAAGGTAAGTAATGAGTTATAAAGAAAAAGAGCAACAGGCCTTTGAACTTATTGACAAAGGGCAAAAAGATGAGGCAGCTAAACTCCTTTTTGAACTTATTGTTGCTTATGCTGAAAACCATGATTTTACTAAAGCAGATAGCCTCAGGCAAACTCTTATTCAGACAAATTCAATGGCTTTAACTGAAATTATCAGTTCAGGCGAGATTTTAGAAGAACATAAATACAACGCAATTGATTCAAACCATAAAAAAGCCTGGAGAAGGCTATATCAAGAGTTCTCAACTGAAGAAGCAACTGAATTTTATTACAGCCTGAAAACTATCAATATTAAGCCGGGCAAACTTATTATTCAACAGGGTAAACTTAATGACAAGCTATTTTTTATCAATAGAGGCATGCTTAAAAATATATGTAAATCAGGAACAAGTGAAATTTTCCTAAAGGAAATCTATGCAGGAGAGGCCTGTGGGTTATCCACCTTTTTTTTTATTTCTACCGCTACGACATCTGTGATTACTGGTACCAATGTTAATATTAGCTATATTACCCAAAAAACTCTTGTTCGTATAACAAAAAAATTATCCGGCTTTGACACAAAATTACAAGAGCTGTGTAAACAATTGGTAAAAATCGATTCAACTGATATCATTAAAAAGCAAAACGTCGAACGTCGCAAACATCAAAGGTTCCATGTTAAAGGAAGTGTTGTGGCTCATCTCCTGGGAGCGGATGGCAAACCCCACGAGGATCCATTTCATGGAGTGTTTGATGACTTGTCCCTTGGCGGAACCTCTTTTACAATAAAATCATCAACACAAGAATATGTACGTTCTTTATTGGGATCTAAAGCCTTTATTAAACTTACGTTAAAAAACTACAAAGACAAACCTGTGGAAACTAAAAATGGATGGATTGTCAGCATTTGTGACCATCTTTTTAATAATTATTTGATAAGCTTTAAATTTAATACGCCCTTGTCCCGAAAAATTTTACATCAACTTATCAAAGAATCAGATTAAATAATGCCAAGCTCTTCCAGCTTCTTTTTCAATGGAATACCGTCTTTATCAAATCCCCGAACTTTGTAATATTCAGGAAGCATCTTCTCTAAAGGTACAACTTTATTGTCATGGTCAAACTTGCGCCCCTGTTTTAAAAGTCTTTCCGGTAATGTATCATCATTATGGCTGATCCCCTCACGGCTATTCATATAACGCTCCAACATATGGATGCGTTCGCCGGCTTTTAGAAATTCTCTGTTGGAGAGATGAATACCGGTTACGCTATTCCACAAGTCTGCATAAATTGAAAAATCGATAAAGGAAATTGCGATAGTGGGAAGGTATTGCATCAACGGTCCCAGTATAAAATCAGGTGTATATTTAGATAGAGGGGGTTCCATAAGAAAGGCAAACATGGTGAAGCTACAGATTTGCAAAGAATTGATACAGCAGAACAAATCTTCAAAAAACTTCACCCATTTAGTCTTACCATAGCAGGAATCCGGTTTTAAGTAGCCAAAATATACTTCCTGGGCCACAAGATAAGCAGAATGATGACACCCGCCCCTATTGGCAACAGCATAGGCAAGTCCCTGTCCAAAAGACCCTCTTGGGTCATAAGCAGCCATTTCCAGTCCCTTTACATGCATTGCAAAGTCCTGTCCTCCATATTCCTGAGACAAGGCTCTTGAACCCTGAGCCATTTCTGCCCCGAAATCTTTCATATTTGCAATGTCATAAAGTGCTTCTTTTACCTCTTCTTTCGACCCAAACTTAAGATTACTTTTAATTAGATCTTTTGATGCAGCCTCCATAACCCAGGCCAGAGTTCCACCCGTTGATATAGTATCCAGCCCCAGCTTACCGCATATATAATTGAATTCAGCAATAATATCTAAATCAAAAATTCCAAGACTGGTCCCCATCATTCCAATGGTTTCATATTCAGGAGCGGACATATCCCCTGATTTAAAAGATCCCTTATGACCGCAACGAATTGTGCAGGGCTTACAGGTATGATGGGACGTATTATGCTTTTCTGCCATGGTTTCGCCAGATACTTGCCTGCCTGATTCATGTTTACCATCCTGAAAATTATGAATCGGTAAAATACCAGCATCAAGGCAATCACGGACACTAGCACTGGTACCAAATTTTCGGTATCTGTCAGTGATATCATTCTGGTTAATATATTTTGCTGCTTTGGTTTTAACTTGTTTAAACATTTTGGGATCAGAGGGTTTTATCATATAAGTACCACCCTCTGCTCTGATAGCTTTAAGGTTCTTTGAACCCATTACCGCTCCAATGCCCCCTCTTCCCAAAAAACGATGTCCCGATGCCATGTTTGCATACCTGACAAGATTTTCTCCGGCAGGTCCGATCACCAGAGATTTAGCTTTTTTGACATCAAGCAGTGCCTGCGCCTCGGGTATTTCCATACCCCAAAGATCTTTTGCATCCTTAAATTCAACGCCATGTTCCGTAATATCCAGATATGAAGGGGCTACAGCCTTTCCTCTGATAAGCAATCCATCCCAGCCTGCAGTTTTTAGAGCAAGGCCAAAAGGTCCGCCGCAGGAAGAGGTAACCATTATCCCGGTAAGCGGAGATTTAGTTAATGCTTCAAAACGCCCTGAACACGGACCACCTGTTCCCATCAACACCCCGGGCATAAAGGCAATGATATTGTCAGGTCCCAGGGGGTCTTTCCCGGGAGTCATGCGATCAAATAAAAGTTTTAAACCAAGGCCTTTGGCACCTAGAAAAAGGCAGCGCTCATCAGCAGTCACCTCGTATATCTCATGGGTTTGTGTTTCAAGATCGACTTCTAATACACGATTGCTTGTTCCTTTAATCTGTTTCACTCATCACTCCTCAATATATTTACTCCCAACCTTTTTCAGGACTTCTAAAAAACCGATCATACCATATTTTGAAATACTTCTGATAGTTTTACCTGAATTTTGTAAAAGAGTTAAGATATATGAGTTATTTTTTTTCATCTTCAAACTGCTTATCAAAAACAATATGATCGGTATTATATTTCTTATTCAATTCTCTTGTTTGCATTAATGCTTTTGCTTTATAACCGCTCTTAAAATAAAAAATAATTTTATCTATCTTGTTTCCTGATATCTTCTCTTTGATAAGTATTTCAATTTCTTCAAATGATTTTATTTGATCATTAAATAAAAAATTGTTCCCGTCAATAGTTAGTAAAAGCGTTTTCTCTTCAATTTTTATGTTATCTTCTGGTTTTGGGCTTTCTTTTGAATCCGGCTTTTTTTGCAGATCCTGTTTTTGCTCAGTCACGTATTCAGAGCTTCCTTTCCCTTCCCCATCACCCTTACCTCCATCAATTCCTTTACCGCCAAAACCTATTAAACATGCAACAAAAGTTATTCCAGCAGCAGCAAATCCAATTAACACAGCATTAAGAAAGGTAATGGCAATATAAGGCGCAGTTAAAAGAATAACAGTTACTGCAATTCCAACAATCAGACTAATGGCAACGTATTGAAATATCGCACTTAAATCAAACAATGCATTAAACATCAGGATTCTCCTTCATCATAATAAATTCCTCTTTGATCTAAACCATCCCTGAATTGAACATAGGTTTTTGCTTTTGAATCTTTTATGTCAATTATAACAGGTACATTATTTGCCTTTTTAAGATTATAAATGTAGTCTAAAGATTCATCAACATCATTAAATTCACGATTGTTGATAATCACCGTATAGTCAATTATCGTAACAGCAATATAATCACTTAATTTTTCAGACTCCATCTGCGACTCTTGATTCCCACCACTCTGGGAAGTATAAGTATGTATCTCTGTAGCCTTTTCATTCTGTCCGCTATTACCCCCATCACATCCGGTTTGAACAAACAGGAAACTAAATAAAAATAATATTATTAAAACCAAAAAATAATTATCATTTTTCCCTTTCATTAATACACCTCTGTAATTAGTAAAATATTATTGTTGGTTATTTAGTCTTTTTTAACAGGCAAGAGTTGAGTACCAACAAGCTTAGTTCGAAAATGTTTTAAATCTAAATTCAGCAAAGCCTCCTCTGTGTAACTTACAACTCTCCCCAATGCCTCTTCATGCGCTTTAAGTATTATGAGAACCGTGTCCTTGCTACGTCCGCCGTCACTAAATTCTGCAATGAATGTATTAATATGCTTTTCACACTCTTTAGCATCTCCTGGGGTAAAGTCGATGTCATACTTTCCTTTATGACGATCACTTATTTGATAAGGTTGGCTGACAAACTCCCCATCTTTTTCAACTGTTTTATCAAGCCATATCTCAATTATCCAGAAATGCTTTTTTACCCATTCCCCAAGCTTTTTAAGATCTTCTTTTTCCTGTGCACTACCATCACCTGTTTTCTTTTCCAACTCAGCCTTTAAATATTTGTTAGAAGCCTCATAATTTTTTTTAATCGTTTTTAGATTCTCAACTTCTTCTAAATAATCAGTTGAACTATTATTTTGTTCGTAAACATTGATTTTTTTATTTAATAGTTTATTTTGAATTTCCTTCTCTGCCAGATCTTTTGCTGTTTGTTGCTGCTTCTTTTCAAGGGCTTCTCTATCTATTTCAATATTTTTTTTGTTCTTAATCAGTTCTTCAATCCTTTGGCCTTGATCATTTAATTCACTTTTTAAATCTCGTAATTCAGCCTCCAATTCACTTTTCTTTTCTCTGATGATTTTAATTTCCTGCAGATATCTATCATTCTCCTTTTTAGAATAACTCCTGTCTTGTTCAGCTGCTTTTAATTTTTGTTCAGCATTATGCAGTTCTGTTATTTTTTCATCAAGTTGATCTCGTAAAAGCTCTGCATCATCAGCTTTAACTCGTAAGGATGTATTTAAGTTCTGAAGCTTAATTTTTTCTTTCTGTAACCCTTCTACTTTTGTGTCATGTTTTTTTGTTAACTCTCGAATCTCGGTTACTTTTTTTCCAATAGCCTGGTTCTTCTCATAATAAAGCTCTTCATATTTATTAATATAATCCTTTGTAATCTCCTCGGCAGTAATCCGCAGACTAATAGCCTCATCGTATGTAGCTGCTTTCATAGTAGTCTCTGAATCTGTTGTCAGCATAAATATTAAAAGAAATAGCATTATAATATCAAGAATAGGAGTCAGGTTAACTATTGTTCTTCGCATTAAGTTTACTATCCTTATTGATTGTTTATAATTTTTACTACTTTTTTTCTTTATCTAAAGCAGCAACAATTTTATCAGACCCATTCATGTTCATTTGATATAATGTAAAAATCTCTCTGTTATCTTTTACATATTCTATATTATCAATCCAAACAGCTTCAAACCCTTTGCTTATTATAGTAAAAATCAGTGCGACCAAAGTAGAAATAATTGCTAACCCTAATGTAGCCTTTAATTCTACAACATTTAAACCACTGGAACTATAAGCCTGCTTAGCTATTGCAAATAACGTCCCTGAAATGCCACAAAGAGGTAGAATATCTACCAATGCGAAATATAAATTATTAGAAAAATTATTTTTATCTTGCTGAATTGATGTACCATTGTAAATATTATTAATTAGATTAGAAAATTTTGAGAACCTTTGTAGATACGGAGTCATCTGAATACCTGCAAGGCATTCCATAGAAGCATCAAATACAGGATTTACGTTTTCTGATTCAAATTGTTTAATCTGTTTTACTAAATCTGTCTTTTTTTTTGAAGAGCTTCTCCAACAAGTAAAATTTAACAAAAGTGTAATAATACCCAAAATTAGAATGCCAAGATTAATTGGTTGAGTAATAATCTCATTCCTTACTTCATACCAAAAACCACGGTACTTGGCCATGCTCTCAACTTGTGTTATCTGACCTTTAGAAATATCGGTATGCATATTTGCAGTGGTTGTAGAACTGATTGGCGTTTTCTGATTTGAATAAGCCAGACAAGTTAAACTCAGGAAAAAACAAATAACAATAACGATTATTTTTTTCACCGTTAACTCCTATGTTTTAAATTTGCGAAAAGATTATACATATTATGAAGAGAATGATATTTTTTGTCAATAAAAATTCGAAAAATCGTCAATGGTTTTTTAAAATACCCGCTCATGATGGAGGTTTCCATAAGATGAAATTTAAAAATTCATATATTGTGCGGTGTTGCCATTTAATAAAACAACGATTTCGCCATCAGCCATTTTTTTCAGAAGCTGATCTTTTGATTACCTCCTATTTATCATTTCTATCTCGAAACAGAGCTTTCCAAAAAGATTCTTTTTTTACCTTAGTTGTTACGTGTGGTCCAAATTTTTCCTCAATCTGCCCAATATCTTCAGGTATTATAATTCTTCTTTCTTTTCCTATTATTTTTAAAATTTTATCCAAAATATTGTCAGGCGGCGTTTTTATAGTCATTTTCTAACTCCTGATATAGACATCATTATAAAGTATAAATCACAGTGATTGTTCCATTATCTGTTTCAATTTTGTCAAACAAATTTATATTGCAATTATAAAGGGCATTCTCAACATTCACAGTTTCGCTACTCGGAAATGAGTAACCTCCTTTGATGATGGTATTATCATTTAATGCAACTGGCAGATCATATGTTCGACCAATTTTTCTAACATAGTCAGGTATCTGACCGCGTATGATTATCTCATGCCCTCCGACTTCTTTTAAAACTTCACCATTCTTCTCTCTTTTCCTGACTGCTGCCCTTACAACTTTAAAGCCATCAGTATCGCTGTTTTGTACTTGTCTCCAACTGCCTGATTTTGGGCCTTCATTTGATGATTTAATCTCACCGATTATCAGGCAATCTTCTTTTACCGCAATGTAATCAGGTTTGCTCATATGACTGCGGCCTTTGCCCTTGATTTTATCTTCACTGTAAAAAATATATCCCATTTGAGAAAGTGCTTCTTCCACCTTAGGGTAAAACACCTTTTTATTTTCAAACAATGTCATAGAATAATTTGACCTTATCACTCCTTATAAAGCATACGAATGTTACGAAAATAATAAAAAGGATATCACAGGGTTACTCCAGATTCAATAAGATATCAATTCTCACACCACTATTTTTTAATTGCATTGTATCTGCCAACCCATGTCAAGGTAAAAAAAAGAAGATTGTAAAATCAGTTTAAATCTCCCCTGCAGGTATGATATGATGCCCAAGTATCCGATACCGGGTATCAGAGCTCATGGGAAAGGAAGTAATGTTGTTAAAATTTGAAAAAATAAAAAATTGTTTTAGATCTCGATAACCATGCTGGATAATATTTCCATTCTTGCAGGATCCAAAGCCATAAAAATCATTAAGGATGAGGGCCTTGACCTTACCAGAGTTAAAGTCCTTGCAGGGGCTTCAGGTTCTGCAAAGTTTCTGGTGCTGACCGGCATTGACAGGGTTTTAATGGACTTGTTCAAAAACCGAACTGACCCTCTTTATCTTATTGGCACATCAATTGGTGCTTTTCGCATGGCAGCATTTTGTCAAAAAGATCCGGTCTCTGCCATTGACATCCTTGAAAAAGAGTACATTGTCCAGTCATATACAGAAAAACCAACAAAGCAGGATATTACTCTTGAGACACACAGAATCCTGAATGCCTATATTGATGACAACCAAATTAAAGACATTCTTAATCACCCCTTTATGAGACTCAGCTTTCTTTCCAATAAATGCAGAGGCCTTTTAAAAAACGAGAACCAATGGCTACAGTGGATTGGTATTGGTATGGCTTTTGGAGTTAATCTTTTCAGCCGGAACGGGCTCAGATATTTTTTTGAAAGAGCACTTTTTTCAAGCCCCGGCTCAACACCTCCCTTTTCCACCATGGATCAGTTCCCTATGAATCTTTATAACCTTACGCCATCAAATTTTAGACAGGCGCTTATATCTTCCGGGTCAATCCCCATTGTTATGGAGGGGATTTCAGATATTGATAGTGCAGAAGGTTGTTTCCGGGATGGTGGCATTCTTGATTATCACTTAGATATACCCTTTTTACCGGATGATGACAATTTTGTCCTCTTCCCTCATTTCTATGAAAAAATCACACCAGGCTGGTTTGATAAACACCTGAACCGCAAACCATCAAAAAAGAACATGGAAAATGTCATACTGATTGCACCGTCAGACAAGTTTGTGGCAAGCCTTCCCTTGGGAAAGATACCTGACAGGAAAGATTTTTACGCTTTCAAAGGAAAGGATAAGGAGCGCCAGGACTATTGGAAAACTGTCGTTAAAAGAAATAAACAATTGGGAGATGAATTTTCTGAGGCTGTACTATCAGGACAAATTAGAAACATTATAAAACCTCTGTAAGAATCAACCCCCCTCCTCTTTTTTTACACTTTTTCATAGGAAAAAATTTTTTGGTCGATTGTAATTGGGGGTTGAGCTTACAGTCCAAAATGTAATTGTAGAATCAGGGGTCACATGTGTAACCCCTTGACAAAATATTTTTATATTGTATATTTATAGGTAATCGTGCCCAGACCTCTGATATTGATTTAGGTCAATATTACGTTTGGGCCTTCTTGTTTTTAAAGGAAACTAATTTGAGTACTTCACCATTATCCCCGCCAAAACCACACCGCAGCTATTCAGATTTGGTCAATCTCCTTGAAAAACGAGGCATGATCATACCAGATAAAGAACGTGCTGAAAGAAAGCTTTCTCAAATCGGTTATTATAGATTAAGCGGCTTTTGGTATCCGTGTCGTAAAATAAAGATCGACAATAATGGTAAGTACATAGTTAACTCTACTACTCGAAAACCAGAAAGAGAAGAATACTTTCAAGATAATACAAATTTTAATGACATTATTAAACTGTATTTGTTTGACAAAAAACTTCGGTTATTAATGTTAGATGCTATTGAAAGAATAGAAATACATGTCCGATCTGTTATTGCCCATGAGGTAGGAGTTAATGACCCGCTTGCTTATCAAAAAAGTGACTATATCAGACCGAATGAATTTAAAATCTGGGTAGATAAGAATGGCAAGAATCGAAATAATTGGACTGATTGGGAAAAGCAGCAAAACAAACTGATTGAGAGAAGCCGTGAAGATTGTATCCAATGGCATTTGAAAGAGAAGAAAACGATTCCTTTCTGGGTAGCTGTTGAAGCATGGGACTTTGGTACAACATCAAGATATTTTGCGCTACTCAAGGGTAAATATCAAAATAATATTAGCAAGAGATTAAGTGTGTCAAATACTAAAGCACTTAGAACTTGGCTACAGGAAATCAATACCCTTCGAAACAGATGCGCTCATCATACAAGAATTTGGAATCAATCTTTTAATAATCCTCTACTCATTTTAAATGATCAGTTTTTCAATAAGCTCAACCTTAGTAGAAATGCCCGAAAAAGAAATTTTGGTATGATTTGTATTTTATGGTTTCTTGTTAAACGAATTGGCCCCAGTTCTGATTGGTTAAATTCTGTGATAAGAATTATCAACTCTAAGCCTTCAATTGATAGTTGCCCGAATACTGCAATGGGTTTTCCTACCAACGAAGACTGTTCTATTTATTTTTCAGCTTAAAAACTGATCCTTTTTTAAATTTGCATATACTAAACTATATTATATTTTCCTATACTTTTCAGTAAGTATTAATCAAATTAAATATTTCTTTTCAAATAATTCAAAATGCTCAAACAATTCATTTTCTAATCCACACTCACGCCAATATTTAATCAACTCAAAATATGAAAAGAAGCTGAACCCGATCTCATCTTTACAAACCAATTCTGAAAATTTTCCACACTCTTTTCTATGATCAGCATATAATTTAATAATCGATTCTGAAAATTTTCCATTTTTATCTGGTTCCCAGAAACCATATCCTATGTTCAAACTCTTTTTGCTATTAGAATATTCATGTGCCAAACCAAAGTAATGCTTTATAAGTTGTACTGCATCAAGATATTTAAATTTTATATTTCCGTTAATAATTTCAACCATCATCTGAAACCACTTGGAATCTCTTCGATCATCTTTAATATTTAAATATTGATCTGAAAATTTTGGTTTCTTCCCAACTAATGTTTCAAGAAACTTACATTCAATAGCTAAAACACTATTATCATTTTCAAAAACTACATCTAAATTTGGATTTGTGCCAATAAGCCCATTTGATAATCTTCTTTCGAATATTGGATTGTCAAATTTCTGAGATTGTAGCGCTGGCCACTTCATAAACCTATTTTCATAAAACACACCAAAGGCATTAACGCCTAAAGCTGATGATGAACCAATGGAGTTAAATTTACCAGATTGCAATTCATTTCCACTTCCTTGGGAGATATCGTTTTTTATTTTCTCCCAGCTATTCTGGATGAGTGGAAGGCAGTTTTCTAAAGGAGAGTTAAGATAAGTAGAATTATAATTGTTTCGCTGACAGAGGATTTTTTCAATTTGTTTTCTCATTAAGAAATTATAGCTTTCCTTTGCCTGCTGGTTTAATATAAAAAATTTGTCTGGGAAAGCTAAAACTTTTTATATTTCCATACTGTCTGCACTGCTAATCTCATTTGCAATCAATTCAGCTTGTTTCAATACGATTTCAGTAGCCAATTTCTGCATATCAGGTGGATAACCAAATTGTCTTAAAGTCCGCTTAATTATTACTTTTAGCTTTGCTCTTACACTTTCCTTGATTGTCCAGTCAATTGATGCATTTTGCCTTACCCGCTCTGTTAAAATAACTGCAAGTTCTCGCAATTTATCTTTTTGCATTAATTCTCTTGCACTTTCATTGTCAGCAACAGCTGTATAAAAAGCATATTCAAAATCAGACAAGCCAAGCTCCTTGGCTTCGCTGTCCATATTCACGATTTCCTTACTCAACTTAATGAGTTCATCCATCACCTCTGCTGCTGTTAAAATTTTGTTGTGATACTTTTTAATGGCTTTTTCAAGCATTTCCATTAATGATTTACTTTTAACCAGATTCTTTTTAGAGCGGGATTTTATTTCATCATTTAATAGTTTTTTCAGCACTTCCAAAGCAATATTTTTATGCTCCATTCCCTTTAATTCTAATAAGAATTCCTCTGATAAAATGGATATATCCGGTTTTTTAATGCCTGCTGCATCAAAAACATCAATCACCTTTTCTGAAACCAGAGCCTGGTCAATTACCTGGCGAATTGTTGTTTCAATTTCTTCATCTGTTCGGCCCGCACCTGTTCCATCAAATTTTGCCAACCGTGCTTTTACTGCCTGGAAAAAAGAAACTTCATCTCTTACATCCATGGCTTGTTCGTGGGGAATGGCAATGGCAAAAGATTTTGATAATGCAGTTACTTCATTTATGTATCGTTTTTTGCCATCTTCCAAACCAAGGATATGTTCTTCAGCTGCTAAAATCATTGATAATTTTTTGGAAGTCTTTGCATCAAAATATTCCTCATAAGCAAAACCGTGATACATATTTGAAACCACTTCCAATTTCTCCAACATCAATTGTACAGCTTGTTCTTGTAATATTGCAGGATCACCTTTCCCTCCTGCATCTGAATAAAAAGAAAGAGCCTTTTTTAAATCAGAAGCAATCCCGAGATAATCAACAACCAGTCCGCCTGGTTTATCTTTATACACCCTGTTAACCCGCGCAATTGCCTGCATTAGATTATGACCCTTCATGGGCTTATCAATATACAAAGTATGCATACTGGGTGCATCAAAGCCAGTGAGCCACATATCACGAACAATAACCAGTTTTAATTCGTCATCCGTATCTTTCATCCTGTCTGCCAAAGCTTTTCTTTGTTGTTTAGTTGTGTGATGTTTGGCAATTTCAGGGCCATCTGAACTTGCAGAAGTCATTACAACTTTAATCACTCCTGCGCTGATATCATCAGAATGCCACTCAGGTTTGATTTTAATAATTTCAGCATAGAGAGCTGCTGCAATTCTTCTTGACATAGCAACAATCATTCCTTTACCTTCAAACACCTCTTGTCTTTGTTCAAAGTGAGATATAATGTCCTGAGCAATCTTCTTTATACGATTTTGACTCCCGATTAAAGCTTCTAATTGCGTCCACTTGGCTTTGGCTTTTTGAGTATTGGTTAAATCTTCCTGATCAAGTTCTTCATCTAAATCTTTAACAAGTTTTTTCCCTTGTTCACTCAAATTAACTTTTGCTAAACGGCTTTCATAATAAATACGAACAGTTGCACCATCTTCCACAGCCTGGGCAATATCATACACATCAATATAGTTTCCAAAAACAGCGGGGGTATTAGTATCTGTGCCTTCTATTGGTGTTCCTGTAAATCCAAGGTAAGTTGCATTGGGCAAAGCATCCCGCATATATTTTGCAAAACCATAAACAATTTTATTACCTACTTTAATACCCTCTTTATTTTTGACATCCAAGGTTTTAGCTTTAAAACCATATTGGGTTCTGTGGGCTTCATCTGCAATTACAACAATATTGTTCCTTTTTGACAAAGTTTCATAGACATTACCCTCATCAGGCTGAAATTTTTGAATGGTTGAAAATATAACACCGCCGGAAGCTACTTTTAATAGCTCTTTTAAATGCCCTCTGTCTTCAACCTGCTTTGGTTCTTGTCTTAAAAGTTGTGTTGATGATGCAAATGTATCAAACAACTGATCGTCTAAATCGTTGCGGTCAGTGATAATAACCATAGTTGGATTATCTAAAGCTAAAACAATTTTCCCGGTAAAGAAAACCATGGAAAGTGATTTGCCACTACCTTGTGTATGCCACACTACGCCGCCTTTTCGGTCACCCAAAGGCTGAGCCTTTACACCGGACAGCCCATAACTTTCAGGTGATTCCATCACCATACTATTCGGAATTTCTCTGCCCGGGGTTTCTCTGTCTAATTTATATCCTGTTGCTCTTAATGTGGACTCAACCGCTCTGTTAACTGCATAATATTGATGATATGCTGCTAATTTCTTCTCAGTTGAAATTATAGCAATTCCTGTTTTAATATCTTCTTTTTTCGATTTTTCAAAAACTATAAAATGGCGTATTAAATCCAATAAAGTCTCTTTATTCAGCATTCCATTTATAAGGGTTTCCAACAGACTGACCAAATTAGATGCTTCTTCTTTGCCATCTGCTGATTTCCAACTCATAAAACGGCTCATCCCGGAAGAAAGCGAACCTGCTTTGGCTTCCAGACCATCAGAAATAATCATAAATCCATTATAAGTAAACAAACCTGGAATAATCTCTTTGTATGTCTGCAATTGTTTAAATGCAGATTTTATTGTAGCATTTTCATCAGCAGGATTTTTCAATTCAATTACAACCAAAGGCAAACCATTTACAAACAAAATAATATCAGGGCGTTTGTTGTTCCCATTTTCAATAACCGTGAATTGATTCACAACAACAAACTCATTATTCTCAGGGTTTTCAAAATCAATTAACCAGACCAAATCGCCTCTTTGGTGCCCGTCTTTTTGATAGGAAACATTAATACCTTCAGTCAGCATTCGATGAAAGCTTTCATTATTAGCAAGCAATTCAGGTGAATGGATTCGCTGAATTTCTTTTAATGCCTCTTCTTGTGAACCAACAGGGATATCAGGATTTATCCTGAAAATAGAATCTCGCACACGCCCTGTAAGCAAAACCTCTTCATAGTTTTTCCGTTCCGGTTTCTCACCATCATGGGCAATGTCAGGCGCGTAAATGTATTGATAACCTAAACGCTGCAACAACTCTGTTGCAAATTCTTCTATTGTATTTTCGGTTATTTTATCGCTCATTTTTTTTGCCTGTTATTTGCTTTATCTCACGGTCAAAATCAGAGATATAGTTTTTATCTTGTATTACTCTGTATTTTTCATATTCAGATTCTGCTTTAATTTTTGCTTCTAAGGCTGATATTTTACCACTATCAAGCAAAATCGGATAATCAGACAATTCTAAAAATTTATCCAGAAACAAAACCCAGTCTTCCATATTCATAACAATACCACGATTTGCTCTGTTTTCAGCAAGGTCTAAATAAGCAAAAACTATTCTTTCAAGTTGTTTAAGATGTTCTTTTTCAAGGTAATTTTTTGCAATACTTACATCAAATTTCAATATTTTACCATCAGGAGATTTTTTCCATGATTTTAACCCCATATAAATTTTGTTCGCATCTGCTTTTGTATAAATAATTTCTGCTGCTGTTTTTCCTTGAATTGCCCAATGCATTTTGTTTTGTGTCGTTGCAAAAAATTCTCTGGTAATCATATCATTTCTGTCATAATCAGCTGAAAGAGCGTAAATGTCAGTAATTTTTTGATAAAACCGCCTTTCACTAAGCCTGATTTCCCGAATTCTTTCAAGCATTTCATCAAAATAATCCTGACCAAAATGCTTGATTTGCTTCAATCTTTCATCATCCATGGCAAAGCCCTTGATGATATACTCATGCAATATTTCTGTTGCCCATTTTCTAAACTCTGTAGCTCTGTGGGAATTAACACGATACCCAACAGCGGTAATAGCTCGTAAATTATAATATTTTGTATTGTACTTTTTACCATCTTCAGCAGTATGTGCAAAATTTGCACATACTGAATTTTTATCTAATTCTTTTTCATCAAAAATATTGCTTAGATGCTTAGTAATAACACTTCTGTCTTTCTCAAAAAGCTCTGCTATTTTTTTCTGGGTAAGCCATAAGGTTTCATCTTGAAAAAAAACATCTATATTTACTTTGCCTGTAGAGGTCTGAAAGATGACAAAATTTGAAATTTTATCTAATTGATTATTTTTATCTTTCATAATTCCTCGCTTTCTTCCTGTCTGTAAATATACTGATAGCCCAAACGCTCCAACTTCAACAATTTTATTGCAACCTCTTCTATTGTATTTTCGGTTATTCTAGTCATCTTTATTCATAATTAATATTTCACCCTAACTTCTCCACTCATTAATTTTGGTAACAAAGTGTCTCGGATTTTTTCAAGAGTGCGGATTTGGATATAGTTATTATTCATTTTTTCCAAAAAATGAATAACTTGATTATCAAAGTCATCTTGTTTTCTTTTTGAAGGAATGGAAATCATCAAGGATAATAAATGAGGCACCTTGATACTTGGTTGAACACCACCAATATCTAATGAAAGTACTTCTTTCATTCTATATTTAAGTGCTTGATATAAGTAATTTTGTGAAATGTCTTTTGCGTGTAACCCAATTACATTCTGTGCAATATTTCCTTTTTCAATTAAAAACATTGAAAAAGCACCAATACTTCCAACAGTTGATAGTAAAGTATCGTATTTTTGAACTGAATTCCTGAACCAATTGTTAAAAGTATCTTCGGCAACATATTTTCGAATTACGGAATAATCGACCAATCTGTTTTCTTTTCCAAGAGCATTAACTTCAATAAGAGGATATGGTGTTTTCCCTCTATTATCCACAACAGTAACATATTTCCCTATCTTCTCAACTTCCCAATCCTCCTTAGCCTCTTCCACAAACCACTGCCTAAAAAGCGTTTCAGCCATTTGTTCCAATGTTTTGTTTTGGTGGTGGAGCAAGTCTATCTTGTCATCTAAACTGCTGAGTATTTCTGCTATGGCTTTTTGTTCATGTATGTCAGGAATTTTTAGCACTAAAGCCATCAGATCACTACCAGTTATTCCAGAGACGGCTACTTGTCTTAAAATAGTTCCAAGTAAATATTTCCCATATAGTGAATTAAAATAATAGAAGATAAATTCAGGTATTGCTTTCTCAGGTTTAACACGAGCTCGAATTATTGATGACTCAAAAGTTGTCTCTTCTGTTATCTCATAGACTAAAGAGCACTTACCTGCTCCTTCGGCGGTTAAAGACATACGAGCAAAAATCAAATCTCCTTTTTTCAAAAGCACTTTTTCTCGTTCTCTGTTAGTTATTTCTACTCTTTTCATGTCAACATCTCTTAACCTTGGAAATGCGAACAACTCTCTCATATTGACAATTCTAGCCCCCCTACCATGGAACTCTTTTTTTTTATATATTCCATTTCTAACAGGTTCAATCAATAAATCCCGAAAAGTATATTCTTTAAATTCATTCATTGATGTTAACCTTATTTAAACTATCAACAATACGTTCATTCAAAATAGTTTTGTCTTGTCTCTGGTCTTCAAACTCAGCTTTATTGATGGGAAGCCATCGGTTACACAAACAATTAAACATCCTTAAACATCCTTAAGTACTCTTCAAATATAAAAATACGATTGCGTTGATAACCGGTAGTCTCAACAAGAATCTTTTGCTCCATAAACTTTTGTACAAGGTTATTTGCAGCTTTTGGTGACAGTTTTGTCATTTTTTGTACTTGTTTTACTGTTACTACAGGTTTTCTAAAGAGTTGATGAATTAGTTCTATTCCTTTTTTTGCCCTTTTACCCATGGTTAATATTTTTTCATTTTCTATCCGGGCTTTAAGATCTGTAATTTTTTTTAAGGTTGATACTGAATTTTCTGCTGTTTCAATTATTCCTGTTAAAAAATATTTAAGCCATTGATCAAGGTCATTTTTAGTACGGGTAAAGGTCAAATTGTCATAATATAATGTTTTATTTTTTTCAAAAAAAGCAGATAGATACAACAATGGTTTGTCAAGAATACCACTTGATACGAGATACAGGGTGATTAGCAATCGTCCGATTCTTCCATTTCCATCTAAAAAGGGGTGTATAGTTTCAAATTGGTAGTGAGCAATAGCAATTCTTACAAGATGAGGAATTTTGATTTCTAAATTATGTAAAAAGAATTCCAAATCAGAAAGTAATTCAGGTAACTCAATAGCTGCCGGAGGAATAAAAGCTGCATCTCGTATGGATGCGCCCCCTATCCAGTTTTGAGATTTTCTGAATTCGCCCGGGCTTTTATGCTTCCCTCGTACGCTGGAAAGTAAAATTCCATGGGTTTTTTTTATAAGCCTGTTGGATATAGGAAAAGTTTTTAATTCATCAATAGCAGTATTTAGAGCTGTTACATAATTTTGTACTTCTTTCCAATCATCCCTTTTCTCAGGATCAAGGTTTTTTTCTTCAATTAAAACATCTTCAATATTAGTGCGTGTCCCTTCAATTTTACTGGAGACAACAGCTTCTTTAATTACATGCATCATTATAAACATGTCAACATCCGGAACAAAACGGGAAAAGGCGTTCAGCTCTCCCAATTTTAGCGATGCCTCTTCTAATAATTTGTTAATCGACTCATCAGTCCAATAGAAACCATGATTGATCTTTTCAGGCATGAAATATTCATATTCATAACCTTTTTTGTAATGACCTGATTTAAAATCTTTTATATCCATTATAGCTCCAAAGTAAGATACAATAATTTATAATTTACTATTAGAGGCTAAAGTAAATCAAGAGTTTTTATATTTTATTTTGTCAAGATTTAGTAAAATACGTTTATTTAAAACAGATTCTTCTTTTAACTGCTCTTCAAACTCAGCTTTTAATTGGGTAAAACGCTCTTTAAAATCAAAATCATCTTCTATCTCAGCCAGGCCAACATATCGCCCGGGAGTTAGAACATAATCCAACTCTTTTACCCGTTCAATCTTTGTAGCATTGCAAAAACCTTTTACATCATCATAGTCGCCTTCAGGGTTTCGCCAGTTGTGGTAAGTATCTGCAATCTGCTGTATATCTTCTGTTGAAAGTTCAAGTGTTCGTCTGTTTATCAGATGTCCTAAATGCCTTGCATCAATAAAAAGAATTTCCTGACTGCGGTTCCGAAATTTTCCATTATTACGATTACGACTCATAAACCATAAAGATGCAGGAATTTGGGTGTTTAAAAACAATTTGGCAGGCAAGTTTACAATACAGTCAATCAGACCTTTTTCTACCAGGTTTTTTCTAATATCACCTTCTCCTGATGTTTTGGAAGTAAGAGAACCTTTTGCCAGAACAAAGCCTGCCTGCCCACTGGGAGCCAGGTGATAAATAAAATGTTGTATCCAGGCATAATTGGCATTGCCAACAGGAGGTGCTCCAAATTGCCAACGCCCGTCTTTTCTAAGCAGATCACCACTCCAATCACTTACATTAAAAGGTGGATTTGCAATTATATAATCTGTTTTTAAATCTTTATGAGCATTGTTTAAAAACGAGCCTTCATTGTTCCATTTTATCTGGGATGAATCAATTCCTCTGATGGCAAGATTCATTTTTGCAAGGCGCCAGGTGGTCTGGTTGCTTTCCTGTCCGTAAATGGAAATATCATTTACTTTTCCCTGATGTTCTGTAACAAACTTTTCTGATTGCACAAACATGCCACCAGAACCACAACAAGGATCAAAAACTCTTCCCTTATATGGTTCAAGCATTTCAACCAATAACTCAACTACACATCTTGGGGTATAGAACTGCCCACCTTTTTTACCTTCTGCAAGGGCAAATTCCCCTAAAAAATATTCAAATACATGTCCAAGTACATCAGCGCTTCGGGATTTAGCATCACCCAAGGCAATATTGCCAACCAAATCAATTAATTCGCCTAAACTGGTTGGATCAAGATTCTGTCTTGCATAGACTTTTGGCAATACACCTTTTAAGGAAGAGTTTTCTCGCTCGATAGCATCCATTGATTCATCAACGGTCTTTCCAATGGTTGGTTGTTTAGCATGACTTTGTAAATAACTCCATCGCGCTGAGGGTGGTACAAAAAATACATTCTCTGCTTTATACTCATCTTTATCTTCAGAGTCTGCGTCTGCGTATTCTCCTTTACCTGCTTTTAATGTGTCATACAGCTCTTCAAAGGCATCAGAAATGTATTTTAAAAAGATCAATCCTAATACAACATGTTTGTATTCTGCGGCATCAATATTTTTTCTCAGTTTATCAGCTGCTTTCCAGAGTTGTTTTTCTAAAGGTTCGTCTGTTATTTTTTTCTTTGCCATTTATTTATTAGTCCTCTTTCCACTTACAACATTACTATTCTGAATCTGATCTTTTGCTGTTTCAGCATTAAAGTATATTCCTCAATTATTTAGTATCAAAGAAGGCTGTGGTTGTAAACAAAACTTAAAATCAATCAGTTCTTTACATTTCTACACAAAATATTTGCATTTAGTTCAGTATAATAAAACAAGACGGTAATTTTATCATAGGAATATGGTATGCGAGACAACCTGACTTAAAAATAGGGAAGAGTTTTTATTTGTTCAGGACTTTCCATTGACCACCTTTAGTCGGGCCGAGACGCTTTAATTGTCCTTTTTTCTTTAATCGTTCAATCCGCCACTCAATACTTTTTGGTGTAATACCGGTTTGTTTTGCTATTTTGGCCATTGTAATAAAAGGGTCAGCCAAGATTAGTGACAGTATTTCTTCCCTGGTTTCTTCCCTGGTTTCTTCCCTGGTTTCTTCCCTGGTTTCTTTTTCACCAGTTGTTGTTAGATAGGTTGGTCTGGGAAATTCAAGAGTAAACATGGTATTGTATTGAATTTTTACGCTGGGACAATTTTCAGTTTTTAAAGCTGTATAAATTCGTTCAATACCAGATCCCATTTTTTCGATATAGTCACACCGCAATAAAAGGCTTGCAATATTGGGGTTGCGGCATACACTGCGGTGGCCAAACTCTTTTTCCGGTAAGCCTTTTGGCAGACCACCAGGATTATAAATTTCAACCCTGTCATCAAAGATTTCAACCATAACCTGGGTTCCTTGTTCAAGATAGTCCCTGTGGCAAACTGCATTAACGACTGCTTCCCTTAATGCAATCTCTGGAAGCTCCAAAATTTCTTTTCTGCGAGTACTTTTGCTTGTTATCTCCCAGCGAAGTTGCAAATGCTTTTTTAAAAAAATTAAAGCATCTTCGACATTTTCAAGAAGATCACCAGTTAACTCTTTTCGATCCAGAATATATGCCTTTGCTGTGCCTTTAAAAAGGGCGCATACCACACTCACATGAAAAAGTCGCTGGCAGGGTTTTTTGGTAAAAAACAGAACCCCGGTCTGATTAAGATAGAATTGTTCACCCTTATAATCCCCAACGCCGAGGTTGAGAAGAAGATTGATAGTGTCAGCTTTTTGAGAAATTTTTGCCAATTGAAGAAAATGGTTCAAGCGATTTTCATCAAGCGCTTCTACCCAGTTTAAATCCAAACGAAGTTGCTGATCAAAACGAATCTTTCCCTCAGCTTGTATAAAAGCTGTGATATCTAAAGTGCTCATTTTTTGAGAATTTGAGCCATTGCGAAGATAAAAACCTTTGTTACACCGGTGAGGTCTGTTAGCACCTTCAGGTATATGAATCACAATAATTTTGTGTTTGAGAAGTTTTTCAATCTCAAGGGCAACCGGGGGCTCACAGGCTGCTGCCATGGTTTGAATTTTAGAAAACAATTTATTAGTAAAAGAACAACCAACAATCGTATTTTGATCGTTAACACCAATAAAGATTCGACCACCAGAGGCATTAGCTAAAGCCACAAGCTCCTTCGGAAGATCAGAGTTAATGTTCTGTTTGAATTCAAGAGTATATCCTTCACCTTCTTCAAGGACAAGCGCCAGTTCTTCTTCTGTGGTTTTTCTGTATGTCATGCTATTAGGTTTTCATTTACATTGTTTACAAAATATTTACATTGACATTGACATTCCAATTCAATATAACAAAGGAAGATGGGAATTGCAACAAAGGAATATAGCATGCGAGAGAATTTAACCGAAAAGCAAAAAAACTTTTTTGAATATTTAAAACAGGTGGTTGGGAAAACAGGTGCGGCGCCAAGTTTGAGGAAAGCTGCCGCTGAGCTTGGCATCAGTCATGCTGCTGTTGCTCAGATGCTTAAGATGCTTGAGGGTAAAGGATGTATTAAGCGGGAGGGACGGTATAGCCGGACTATACATATTTTGAATCACATGGGCGGCGAGACCGTTAGTTTGAATCGCCTTATTAAGGTTCCGATTATTGGGCAGATAACTGCCGGATTACCCATGTATGCACAGCAGGAATGGGATGGAAGTGTTGTTGTTGATTCAAAAATTTATCGAGGAGATAATCTTTTTGCATTGCGTGTTAAGGGCGCGTCCATGAAAAATGCCGGGATTCTGGATAATGATCTTGCTATTTGTGAACCAAGGCAATTTGCCCAGAACAATGAAATTGTGGCAGCTTTAATTAATAATGAAGAGGCCACTATAAAACGTTTTTTTCTGCACAAGAATTATATTGAACTTAAGCCTGAAAACCTTGATTTTTCAAGCCAAAGATATGAGTTTAATGAAGTTCTGATACAGGGGAAGCTTGTGGGGATTGTGCGAGGAGAAATTGCATGAGCCAGGATTTTACAAAAAGAGGGTGTGATCTCATGATTGGCACCAGTGGATATTCATACCCGGAATGGGTTGATGCAGGTTTTTATCCAAAAGGTACTCAGTCCGGCAAAATGCTTTCTGTTTATTCCAAGGTTTTTTCAACTACAGAATTAAATTATACCTGGTATCAGATGCCAAAAGCCCAGGCCATAGAGCGGATGTGCAAAAACATGCCCAAAGATTTTTATTTTGCAGCAAAACTTACAAGAACTATGACCCATGAAATTGATCCTGATTTATGGAAAGCACAGGCTGCACAATATAAAGATGGGATATCTCCTTTGGTGCAGTCTGGTCAGTTATTAGCTGTGCTTTTGCAGATGCCGCCTTATTTTAACAGATCACAGAAGAATAGGAGTTATCTTGCATATCTGATTGATGAGCTTTGCTCTCTTCCCCTTGCTGTGGAATTTCGTCACAGGTCATGGGCTCAGGACAGTGTTTTTGCAGAACTTGAAAAACGAAAAGTTGCTCTTGTTTCTGTTGATGAACCCGACCTGCCAAATCTTTTTCCAAAACTTGACGTTGTTACAAATCCTGATCTTTTTTATATCCGTTTTCATGGCAGAAATAAAGATGCCTGGGGTTCCGGCAGTATGCAAAAGCAATTTGATTACAATTATACTGATAAAGAGCTTGATGAATGGACTGACACTAAACTTGAAAAAATGACATCAAAGACAAAAAAAGGAGCTATTTTTTTTAACAACCATGTGCGTGCCCAGGCCCCGGAAAATGCTTTGCGATTAATTTCAAGGCTTATTAAAACAGGGAAGATACAAGACAGGCAAGCCGAGGATATTAATGGAACGCTCAATAATCCATTTGAACATAGCTGATTTTGCTGTTGCTGTGGAAAAGCTTATTGATTCAAGTCTTAAGGATTACCCTTTGATTATTGCGCCAAAAGGCAGTGCCAGAGCTGTTGTATATGATATGAGTGAAGAGGCTTTTCAGGCAGGCATAAGAAAAGGAATGCCTTTGCGTAAAGCAAGTCGTATTTGCAGCAGCTCTCGTATCCTCCCGCCGCGCTTTGATCGTTATGAACAGGCTATGCGTGATTTAGTTAAACAAACACTGCCATATTCTCCTTTTGTAGAGTCCGGCGAGGGAGATGGACATCTGTTTATTGATATTACAGGGACAAGCAGACTTTTTGGCCCTCCTGTGGATGTAGCATGGCGACTGAACAAAAAAATTAAACAGGCTCTTAGCTTGAATCCGATTTGGTCGGTTGCTCCAAATAAACTTGTAGCAAAGGTTGCAACACGTCTTGTAAAACCAGTCGGTGAATATATAGTTGGCGCAGGTGAAGAAAAAGAATTCTTAAAACCTCTGCGTATTGGACTTATCCCGGGAATAGAAAAAGCTGATCTTACAAGGTTAAAAGAATTTAATTTTTCTTTTGTATCTGAAGTCCTTGCCATGGAACTGGAGCATCTTAAAATTTCTTTTGGCAAAAGAGCTATGTTTATCCATGACACAATAAGGGGGGTTGATCATTCACCTGTTTTAGCAGTCACACAAAGCAAACCTGAGCTCCGAGCTGATCATGAATTTGCAGAAGATACAAATGATATACAAATATTAAAAAGTGCCTTATATATTCTGACAGAAAAAATTTGTCTGGTATTAAGAGAAAAGCGAAAAGCTGCTGAAAAGATTAAAATTGAAATAAATTATTCAGATGGATTACGAAATACAGCTCAAATGATGATAAGACCTGTCACTGCAAATGAACTTACTCTTTATACAAAAACATTAAGCCTTCTTGACCGGAGCGTTAAAAGACGTATCCGCATCCGCCACATGAGCCTTGTTTGTGAAAAATATGTCTTTCCGCAGATACAGATGGAACTTTTTGAAAAGACAAACAGAAAGAGAGAAAATATTATAAAAACAATAGATGAAATACGCTCCCGTTTTGGTTATGATGCTGTAAAGCCCGGTATTACAAAGCTGGCATTACAGGGTTAGTTTTAAATAATACCATGATCCCGTTAACTGTTCGTTCAAACTATTCTCTTATGTGGGGAACTGCTTCTGTAGCAGAAATATGCCGCAAAGCTAAACAGCTCGGATACAAACACCTTGCATTAACAGATACAGATAATCTTTACGGATTAATAACTTTTATGGCGGCGTGCGAGAGCGAAGGTTTAATACCGATCGTGGGTGCTGAAATCACAGATCAAAAAACAGATCAAAAAAAAGAGAGCCGTGCAGTCTGTCTTGTTAAAGATAAACAAGGATACAGCAATCTGTGCAGGCTTATTACAAAAAGGCATAGAGATAAAAAATTTGATTTAAAAAAATATTTGCCCCTATATGCAAAAGGGCTGGTGGTTTTAACAAAAAATGTTGAACATTTGAAAAACTGGCATGGACAAGGCGTTGATCTTGCCGTAGCACTCCATCGAAAGCCATTGCCCTTGACCCATGAACTTTGCAAGACTGCACGCATATTAAACATACCGCTTGTTGCAACGCCCGGGAGTTTTTTTCTAAACCCGGGAGATGCAAAAATTCATAAAATGCTAAGGGCAATTAAAAAGAACACTTCTCTTTCAAGGCTTGAGATCAATGATACTGCGCCAGATTATGCGTTTTTAGCATCGCCCCTTGAATATGCGGAACGGTTTAACATATGTCCTGAAGCAATAGAGAATACACATTCTATAAGTAAAAAACTTAAATTTCGAGGCCCTGATTTTGGTATTGTTATGCCGCCCTTTGAAGATAACACGGGAAAAAGCGGTCAGCCTATAAGCACTCTTCTATCTAAAAAAGTATATAAAGGTGCTGCATGGCGATATGGCAATGATTTGGCAGAAAATATTGTAACAAGGATTGAGTATGAACTAAAAATTATAAATCAGATGAACTTTTCATCATACTTTCTGGTGGTTCACGATATTATAAAACAGAGTCCGAGGATTTGCGGACGCGGATCAGGGGCCGCATCAATAGTTGCATACTGCCTTGGCATTACAAATGTCTGCCCAATAAAATTCAATCTCTATTTTGAACGGTTTTTAAATCCAGGCAGGAGTGACCCGCCTGATATTGATATTGATTTTGCATGGGATGAACGTGATGATGTTTTAAATTCCGTTTTTAATAAATTTCAAGGGCGCGCAGCAATGGTTTCAAGCCATGTTCTTTTTCAACCACGCATGGCAGTGAGGGAAGTCGCTAAAGTATTTGGTCTTCCTGATTCAGAGATAGGACAGATTTCAAAACGTCTTCCCTGGTTCTGGAAAGCAGATCAGATGGAGCCTGATTTGATAGAAAAAATTAAACAAAAACCAGAATTTAAGTTTATTGACTTTCCTGATCCATGGCCTGAAATCATGGAATATGCCGAAAAATTGACAGGCAATCCAAGGTATCTCTCTGTTCATCCCGGAGGGATTGTAATCACACCTGAGCCGATAGATACCTATGTTCCCATTGAAACTGCGCCAAAAGGTGTCCCCATAATGCAATGGGATAAGGATGCAGCAGAAGATGCAGGACTTGTAAAAATTGATCTCTTAGGCAATCGAAGTCTTGGAGTAATACGCGATGCAGTTAATAATGTACATGACAATGGTATTAAATTTAATGAATCAGATTTTGATCCGGAAGATGATTTTGACACACAACAGGCAGTTGCCAATGGTCAGACCATGGGATGTTTTTATATTGAAAGTCCTGCAATGCGGCTTTTGCAAAAAAAATCAACCGTAGGAAGTTTTGAACACCTTGTAATACACTCAAGCATTATCCGACCTGCTGCAAATGAATATATAAAAGAATACCTTAAGAGACTGCATGGAGAAAGATGGGACCCGATTCATCCGCTTTTGAATGATGTGTTGAATGAAACTTTTGGAATAATGGTTTATCAGGAAGATGTTTCCAAAGTTGCTGTTTCCATGGCAGGATTTAATCATGTTGAAGCAGATGGCCTACGTAAAATACTTTCCAAAAAGAACAGAACATTAAAACTCCAGGATTATTATGAGAGATTCTCTTTGGGTGCAAAAAAAAATGGTGTAGACAATAAACAGGTTAAGCTTGTATGGAATATGATATTGAGTTTTAATGGATATTCATTTTGTAAACCGCATAGTGCTTCGTATGCAAGAGTTTCTTTTCAGACAGCTTACCTTAAAACACATTTTCCGGCAGAATTTATATCCGCAGTAATAAGTAATCATGGCGGATTTTACAGCACTTTTGCCTATGTCTCAGAAGCAAAAAGGATGGGGGTTGAAATATTAAAACCTGATATTGCAAAAAGTAGTATAGCCTGGCAGGGACAAAATGATAAAATACAGACAG
>JAIOSM010000046.1 GCA_021107575.1 Desulfobacteraceae bacterium
AAAAGCAGAGTTCCCATGCCAGCCACTACACAACCGGCAGTCAGAAGCTTTCTTGGGCCAAGAGTATCAGCAAGAATCCCTGTTGGAATCTGCATTGCCACATAGGAATAAAAATAGAGAGCAGACAGATGGCCAAGACCGGAGGCAGAAATATTAAAATCCTGCATCAGCTCCTTAGTCATGACTCCCGGAGCAACTCTTTGAAAAAATCCAGCCAGATAAAAAAGAGCACCCAGGCCCCAGATAAACCACGCCAAGGTCATTGGCGGCCCAATCAGATTATTTGATTTCATTGATATATATGTTTATCCTTATATATTCTTTGTAAACTCAAAATATATGTCCTATGATTTTGATGCATATCAGCCTTGTGATCCTAAGGCAAGTACATATTATTTTGTTTGTAAAATTATTTCTTAACATCAGCAGGGTCTCAATGCTCTTCCTTCTTCCAGGTCGACTATTTCCAAGGCTTTTGTATATAATGTACAAGGGTTTTAACTAAAATATCATCGAAGCGCTGCTTTGAATAAATAATTGACAGCCTGCTCTCGAGACGTTCAGGTCCTTTCCAGATAAAGGCTTTTTTGTCATGGACAAAGCGTAAAGCTTCTTGTCTTTCAAGGACAGTAACAGCCATACCATCATTGATCAAAGCAGTTTTGGTGATGTCATCATTTGCAAAAACCGTATTGGTCAGTTCAATGCCTTTTCCCTTTAAAACTGCTCTGACCTTGTTTAAAATGGGACAAAGATTTGAGGACACGATCCAGGGCAGCTCTGCGATATCTTTATAGGAGGCGTGGATATATTTATCTTTAAACTGGATTGGATGCCGTTAAGATATCATTTGCTTTGGATTTAAGAAGTTCACCATGAGATGTGATTCTCATACCCCTTGATGTGCGGGTGAAAAGAATAACCCCGAATTCTTCCTCCAATAGCTTTATATGACCTGAACCCGATGGTGGAGTGATATTCAACTCAGATGCCGCCTTTGTCACATTACCGGTACGGGCGACTGTAATAAATGTTTTTAATTGATGAAATTCCATGAATCGTACCATGCCCTGCTTATCAATATTTAACCATTAAAGAATTCTTAACATATCCTTTAAAAATTACAAATGGATATTTGTCTTTCATTTATATATATTATGCATAAGTTAATCTGTCCAATAAGGAGAAAAAGATGCATATTCAAACAAAATGTGTTCATTCAGGAAAGGGTATCGATACTATAACCAAAGGACTTAACACACCAATATTCCCATCATCAGCCCATGAATATCTGGATACTGATGATGTAATTTACCCAAGGTATTTCAACACCATTAATCAAAAGGTAATAGTTCAGAAAATTTGTGATCTGGAGGGGGCCGAAGATGGTATTATTTTTTCATCAGGTATGGCAGCTATAAGTACAGCACTACTTTCTTTTATAAAGCCTAGTGATCACGTTATCTTTCAGGATGAAATATATGGTGGCAGCTATGCTTTTATTGAGAAGTTCTTTAAGCAATTCAAAATTTCCTACTCTTTTGTTGCCAACAATGCTGAATCCATCAAATCTGCGATAAAACCAGCAACACGTATTATTTATATAGAAACCCCGTCAAACCCTCTTTTGAGTATTATAGATATTCAAGCCATTGCAAAAATAGCCAAACAAAATAATTGTATTTCCATTATAGACAATACTTTTGCAACTCCCATAAATCAGAATCCTATTAAACTGGGTATTGATATTGTAATTCACAGTGGTACTAAATATTTGGGTGGGCATAGTGATCTATCATGCGGAGCTGTATTAACAACTTCAAATTTAGCACACAAAATCAGAAAAAATGCTTCAAATTTGGGAGGTAACCTCAATGCCTTGAGCTGCTACATGTTAGAAAGAAGTTTAAAAACATTATCAATTCGTGTAAAGCAACAGACTGAAAATGCTTTTCAAATTGCAAATTTTTTAGACAACCTTTCTATTGTCAAAAAAGTTTATTATCCCGGCTTAAGCGATCATCCGGGGCATTCTACTGCCTGTGAACAAATGAATGGATTTGGAGCCATGCTTTCATTTGAATTAGATGGCTCAAATTTGACAATATATGATTTTATGAAAAGACTAAATATTATTAAACCTGCTGTCAGCCTGGGAGGCATTGAAACAACCATCTGTGATCCTGTCACAACATCTCATGCAAAGGTTTCTGCTGAAGTCAGAGCCAGCCAGGGTATTACAGACAGTTTGCTTCGTTTGTCAGTTGGGATTGAGAATATAGAAGACCTGATTAAAGATATTAAGCAAGCATTAGAAATATGATCAAACCATTTAAGGAGTATTTTTAAAGGACAGCGGGCTTTGTGTGAATGTCTGCAATTACATCACTTCCCAATAATCAGTATTGCTTTATCAGTGATTTTGAATTATTTTAGAACTTTGAATATAAGGGAAGATGAATGAAAATATCTGTTTTTTGGGTTATGTTGCTTGGCATGGTGCTTTTTCCCGGTTGTAAAACATTTGAACCGGTCGCGGAAACTCCTCTCCCATTAACGATTCCTGAAAGCTTTTCTGTTGAAACAGGCGAGAGCAAGCCCATCGAAAACTGGTGGTTTTGCTTTGGCAGTGATGAACTCAATACATTAATCAAAGATGCATTGGATAACAACTTTGATTTAAAAACTCTTAAAGCTAAAGTAGCTCAATCAAAAGCCAGAGTTGAAAAAGAAAATGCCTCTTTTTTCCCTGATCTTGGTTTTTCATTTGGGGGGCAGAAAAGAAGAACTCAAGTCAAAACGACTCGTAACAGCAGCTCAAATTATATTGACAGCCATTCCTGGGATAGTTCCTTAAGTGGTTCTTATACCGCTGATATCTGGGGCGAGGCAAAGGCTTCTAAACAAGCCCGGATAGAAAGTTTACAAGCTGTTGAACAAGATTTGGAAGTATCCACTCTGGAATTGACAGCACAGATTGCTAAAATCTGGATAGATATTATTGCCACCCGAAACAAAAAAAACATTCTAAACAGCCAGATTAAAATCAACACAACCTTATTGGAACTTCAAAAATTAAGATTTGTAAATGGAAAGGCAACAGCTCTTGATGTATCTCAGCAGCGGGAAGTCCTTGCAGAAGCAAGTTCTCAGGTCCCGTTACTTGAAAAACAAGAACGGCTTTTACTGAATAATCTGGCCTTCCTGTCCGGGAAAACCGCGATTAACACTATCAGATTAAATACAGAAATACTCCCTGAGCTTGTAACAATGCCAAAGGCCGGGATTCCGTCTAATCTTTTAAAAAACCGACCGGATATTCAGGCTGCAAAAATGAGATTGTCCTCAGCCCAGTGGGAAGTTACTGCAGCCAGAGCAGATCTTCTGCCATCCTTTAAACTCTCAGCCCAGGCTCTGTTTTCAAATGGAGAGCTTGACCTCATGTTTCACAACTGGGTTGCTGCACTTGCTGCAAGTATTGCAGGTCCGATATTTGATGGAGGCTTCCGAAAAGCTGAAGTAAAGCGTGTCAGAGCTGTTGCTGAAGAACAATTATATATTTATACCAGGATAGTTGCCAAGGCAATTTTTGAAGTTGAAGACAGCCTTACAGGCATTCAAAAGCAGAATGACTATGTCAGGTTGCTGCAAGAAGAGCTTGATGTGGCAAGGCTTACTTTAAAAGATGCAATGATACAATATCGGAACGGTCAAAGCAGTTATTTATCCTATTTGATTGCCTGGACCAGTATTGAAAGACTTGAAAGGCAATTGATTGGGGAACGGGCAAATATTATTCAAGAACAGATCAATCTTTATAGTGCTCTTGGGTGGAAACCTGTAAAATAGATTTGAATATATGAAAGCGTGGAGAAAATAAGATGAGGCTACTGATAAAAATTGTTTTACCCCTTTGTCTGATTCTTATAGGCATAGCAGGTTGGTTCTATTTTAATTCTAAAGAGCCAAAAATGAAAAGGAAGCCGCCAAAAAAACAGGCAGTTGTTGTGGAGACCATTTCCATGAAGCCCGGAAGTTACCAAAGTTCGATTCATGTCATGGGTACAGTCATGCCGGACAAAGAGATTATATTAAAAGCCAAAGTAGGAGGAGAAGTAGTATCCCTCTCCCTTAAGTTTGCAGAGGGAGGAGTGATGCAAAAAGGTGATGTCCTTTTAGAGCTTGATGATTCAGATTATAAAATAGATGTCCAAAAGGCCGAATGCGCTCTTGATAAAGCCATTTCAGGCCTTGATATTGAAAAAGGCAGTCAGATGATTGCAAAGGAAGAACTCAAACTGATAAACGAAGTCTTCAGAAATGAGGTGAAAGCAACTGACTTAGCCTTGCGAAAACCGCAGCTTATCCAGGCACAAGCTGCAGTGGAAAGCGCCAGAGCTGATCTTGAAAAAGCGCAGTTAAGCCTGACGCGGACAAAAGTTATTCTTCCATTTAATGCCCTTATTTTAGAAAAACATGTTAATTTAGGATCTCTTGTAACCATTCAGGGGTCACTTGCTACTTTGGTGAATGTGGATTCTTATAGAGTTGAGGCGCAGGTGCCGCCAGATCGACTGGCTGCACTTAGCATAGGGCAAATTTCCGGGAGTAATGCCATTATTCATTCTAAATATTCAAACCAAACCTGGCAAGGGGAAGTAATTCGAACAACCGGCAAAATAACAGATAAAAGCCGCATGGCTGGTGTGATAATTTTAGTGCCTGATCCTTTAGGACTGAAAAATAAAAAAAACACTCCACCATTATTCTTAGGGGACCATGTGGATGTCCAGATTTTTGGAGAAACCCTTAAAAACGTATTCTCCATACCAAGAACAATTTTGAGAGATGGTAATACGTTGTGGACCTACGATTCAGGCGTTCTTAAAATTAAAAAAGTGCAACTTGCCTGGAAGGAAAACAAGGTTGTCTATATTAAATCAGGCATCAGCCCGGGTGACCTGGTGATTACAACAGATCTTTCCGTTGCTGTTAATGGTATGGCTCTCCAACTTTTTTCCGGAGATCGTCCATGACCAGGGACATTGATCATCAGGCTACTGATAACCAACCCACCAAGGGGCCCATTGCCTGGATGGCAGGCAATTCAGTTGCAGCCAACCTTATTATGGCTGTACTGCTCATTGGCGGACTTATCATGGGGCTCAATATCAAGCAGGAAGTGTTCCCGGAATTCAGCCTTGACATGGTTAATATTTCCATTGCCTATCCTGGTGCAAGCCCAGAAGAAGTAGAAAACGGTATTCTTCTTGCTGTTGAAGAAACTATACAGGACATAGAAGGTATTGATGAAATCACTGCCAATGCCAATGAGGGATATGCTTTTATCAGCGTAGAAGCCATTGAAGGCACTGATATTAACCAACTGTGGCAGGAAATCAAAAGTGAAGTAGATCGTATCGGCACTTTACCGGATGAGGCTGAAGAGCCCCAGATATCTATTGCTGCAAGGAAAAGAGAAGTCCTGAGATTAGCTCTCTATGGCGACGCCTCTGAGACAGGTATGCGAGATCTGGCTGACCAGGTCCGGGATGAGCTGCTCCTGGATAGCGGGATTACTCTGGTTGAACTTGATGGAGTAAGAGAAAAAGAAATCCTGATTGAAATTTCAAGTCAGACACTGAGGCGGTATAATATTACACTCCAAGAGGTTGCACTCACTATCTCCAGAGCATCAGTTGAGCTTGGTGGTGGCAGCATTAAAACCCGCGGAGGGGATATTCTTCTGCGGATCAAAGATCGAAAAGACTATGCAAGGCAGTATGCAGAGCTTCCTGTTATAATATTAGAAGACGGATCCAGTGTATTACTTGAAGATATCGCAACCATCAATGAAGGATTTGAAGAAACAGACAACTGGGCATCATTTAATGGGAAACGGGCAGTCGTCATAGAAGTTTATCGTGTGGGGGACCAGACCCCGACCGATGTATCAACTGCAGGAAAAGCCATTGTAAAACAGATTAATGAATCCCTGCCTGAAGGGATACATCTGACCGTTGTAAGAGATCTTTCCAGCATATTTGCCCAGAGAGGCGCTCTATTGCTTAAAAATGCTTATATTGGGCTTGGACTCGTCTTTTTGTTCCTGGCTCTTTTTCTTGAAATCCGATTAGCCTTCTGGGTCAGCTTAGGTATTCCTATTTCTTTTTTAGGCTCTTTTCTTTTTCTTTCCCCCACTACCTTTTCCATTAACATAGTCAGCATGTTTGCTTTTATAGTCACTCTTGGAATTGTTGTGGATGATGCAGTAGTTGTGGGAGAAAATATCTATTTTTACAGACGCCGGGGACTGCCGTTTTTTAAGGCTGCTGTCAAAGGTGCCAAAAGTATTGCTATGCCGGTAGTTTTCAGTGTAATAACCAACATGGTAGCCTTTGTACCCTTAATGTTTGTCCCAGGATTTATGGGAAAAATATTTGGGACGATTCCTTTTGTAGTTATTGCTGTATTCGGAGTGTCTTTGATAGAGAGCCTTTTTATTTTACCGGCCCATCTGAGCCATCAAAACAAACGGCCCCTGTTTTTCCCCCTAAATCACCTTGAAAAATGGCAAAAAGGCTTTAGTAAATCATTTGAAAAATTTGTTAAAAAACAATATGGCGGACTCCTTCTTAAGTTATTAGACCACCGATATACTGTCATTGCCTTTGGTCTTGCTTTACTCATGATAACAGCGGGTTATATTTCATCGGGTCGAATGGGTATGGTAATGTTTCCCAAAGTAGAATCAGATTATGCATTTTGTGAAGCAATTCTTCCCTATGGTACGCCAACTGAAACTGTAAAAAATATTGAACAGAATCTTGTACAAAGTGCTCATAAGGTTATCGAAGAAAATGGCAACAACCAGTTATCAAAAGGTATTTTTTCCCAGGTCAGGAACAATAGTATCAAAGTTAGAATTTATTTGACTCCTCCCGAGATCCGGCCATTAAACACAACCGATGTTACAACCCTCTGGCGAGAAAAGGTCGGTAACATACCCGGGATTGAAAACATTGCTTTTGAGTCTAACAGAGGGGGCCCCGGATCAGGTAAAAATTTGACCGTAAGCCTGAGTCACAGGGACAGAAACATGCTGGACAAGGCAGGAGAAGACCTTGCCAGGAATCTCTCAGAGTATTCTATTGTTCATGATATTGATGATGGATCAGCCAAAGGAAAAAAACAATTTGATATCACCTTAAGCCCTGTGGGTCAACGTATGGGATTGACTTCAAGGGAAGTTGCAAACCAGGTTCGCCATGCATTTCAGGGGGTATCTGCTGTAAAAAACCAGAGAGGAAGAAATGAGGTTACAGTCAGAGTGCTTTTGCCAAAAGAAGAAAGGATATCGGAATCAACCTTTGAGAACCTGGTGCTACTGGCACCCAAAGGAGAAATTCAACTTCGCAACGCTGTAGAAATAATAACAGGCAGAGCTTATACATCAATAAAAAGAACCAATGGAAGGCGTGAAATTCTTGTTACAGCCAATGTTCGCCCCCCTCCCCAGGCTGAAAATATAGTAAGGGATATACAAAAAAAAATCCTGCCGAAGCTTTTGGAAAAATACCCGGGGTTATCCTATAGTTTCAAAGGTCGTCAAGCAGATATACAAGAAAGCATATCCGCTCTTATAAGAGGACTTGGAATGGCACTGCTATGTATTTTTGCCCTTTTGGCTATCCCGTTTAAAAGCTATCTCCAACCATTTATTATTATGTTCTGCATTCCTTTCGGTATAATCGGTGCTGTCCTGGGCCACATTATAATGGGATACTCTCTTTCTGTCATGAGCCTGTTCGGGCTTGTTGCCATGTCAGGAGTTGTTGTAAATGATTCTTTGATGTTGATTTTTTCAGCTAACAAAAGGTTGCATAAAGGCATGCCTGTCTTGCATGCCGTTCATTCAGCAGGAATTCAGAGATTTCGACCTATTTTACTGACAACATTAACTACCTGTGGCGGACTTGCACCAATTATTACCGAAACATCAAGGCAGGCAAGATTCTTGATCCCCATGGCAATATCCCTTGGCTTTGGTATATTGTTTGCCACACTTATCACGCTTGTGATGGTGCCATGCCTTTACATGATTCTTGAGGATGTTAAAAATTTATTGGCTCCAGAAAAAGATATACAGGATTTACAGGAACCCTAAAAAAGTGCTTGCTGCCCTGAGGGCTGTTCAAGGCAGCAAGCCGGATAATGCTTGATAAGGAGATGGGGATGCTTGATTATCAAACAGCTTCCTTTCATTATCCAAATTTTATTTTTAGAACTATTCATTCTTATAATTCATCAATATTCATTATAATTAAAAATTCAACCAATGGTTACTATTGATATAATATCGGTTTGTATTTGTCAATAATATATTTTATTTTTATAAAAATTTATAAAAATAACAAATTCTAACTAAAAGTAACAATAAATGCGCATTAGAGTAATACGATTATATTTAGATAATATAAAGCAGGTTATAATACCGATTTTACCATAAAATTTTTTAACTTTAAAACTTCTTTTTCAAGGCGTTTATATACTTTAGAACTGTTTTCAAAATTTTGAGATATACCTATATTTTCAAGCTCATGTGCAATTTCAGACAGGCTATAGGCTGTGAGGCTTGATGCCCCCCCTGTTATGGAATGAGCTTCTTTTTGCAAAGTTTCAGCATCATTGTTGGATATTGCTTTTTTTATTTTAGAAAGTTGTTTCTCAACGTTAAGTATAAACTCATCTATGATTTCTAATAAAAATTCTTTATCACCTTCAAACTCCTTCAGAGCTACGGCAAGATCTATTGGGGGGTTGGCTCTCTTTGGAACAGAAGTCCTTTCGGTGTTTGATCCCCATTTATCAACAATTGCAAGAAATTTTTCTCTTCTAAGGGGTTTGCTGATATAGTCATCCATACCAGCTTTAAGACATTCTTCCTTATA
>JAIOSM010000191.1 GCA_021107575.1 Desulfobacteraceae bacterium
ACCTCTTACCATTCAGGGCGGCCCGTAGAAGAGAAAATATCAGGCAGCAGGTTTCAATCTTTGTTCTGCTAATAATATGTCTGATTCTTGGGTTGTCTTATTATAGTATTCTTTTAGACAAAAAAATCGACCGGATTAAAAATCAGATAGTAATGGTTGACAAAGATATAGCTCGCTACAAGGAAAAAGCAAACAAAGTTAATGTAATAAAAAAAGCAATAAGCACTTAAAAAAAAAAGGTTGCTATAATAAAAGCTCTAAAAAACAGAAGAAGAGAAACTATTGTTCTCCTGGATAACCTGACCGAGCTAATAATCCCGGAAAGAATGTGGCTGACTGGCCTGCAAATAAAGCAAAGTTCCGTAGATATTAGTGGAACCGCTTTTGACCAGAAAACAGTTGCTGACTTCATGACAAAGATAGAAAAATCTCAATTTTTCACTAAAAACGTCAAATTAAACAACTTAAAATTAAGTACAGCTAATGGACTAACAGTGCAAAAGTTTGCGTTAACTTGTACTAGGGCTGCCACCAAAAAATAAAAAGAAGCTTGAAATGGGTATCTTAAACAAAAAAGAAGAAAATAAAATAGAAAATGCACCTGCAATTTTTCAATGGGCCGGTGCTCTGTCAGGGTTCCAAAAACTCCTTGTTTTGTCCATTACTTTTGCTCTGATTGGGGCTGGCTATTATTTTTTTATTTTTCAACCTAAGTATGAAAAATTAAATACTCTCGGAAAAACATTAAAAACAAAAAAGCAAACATTAGTAACATACAAAGCTAAAGCTAAAATACTTCCAAAGCTTGAGAAAACATTAAAAAAACTTAAAGAAGAATTGAACTATGCAATGGCAGCCTTGCCAAATGAAAAAGAGATTCCTGTTCTTCTTACTGAAATTTCAAGAGTAGGCCAGAAAACAGGATTGAAATTCAATAGTTTTCAACCAAAGCAAGAAAAAATGAAAGAAGATTTTTATGCTGAGATTCCAGTCAGCATGGTCGTTACAGGAAGGTTCCATCAACTTGCTCATTTTTTTGATGAAGTATCAAGACTTTATAGGATTGTGAATATTAATAATATTAAAATAAAAAGCACTGACAATGGGTCCAAGCTCAATGTCACCTGCGAAGCAGTGACTTACATGTTTGTCAATAAAGAAGTTAGCACTAAAAAGAAAAAGAAAGGGAAAAAATAAACCGAACAATGAAAACTCTTAAAAAAGTATTGTTTATTGCATTTCTAATCTTCCCTTTTATCTTATTACTATTTGCCTGTGACAGCCCTCCACAACAAAAAACAGAAAAAAAACAAAATGCAATAACCAAAAAGATTGTTTTACCAGCTAAAGCAGTTAAACCTGAACCAGCTAAAGCAGTTAAACCTGAAAACAAAGATTTACAAAAAGATGATAACCTGAAAGACGATTTACAAAAAGATAAAACAGATACTAATTATTATGTTTCAGCAGGGAAAATTGATCCGTTCATATCCCCTATCATAAAAGAAAATAATAAAGAGACAAAAAAAATAATAAACAGGAAGCTGACTCCTCTGGAAAAGCTAGATCTAAGCCAGTTGAAACTAGTAGCAATTATTAATATGTCGTCCGGTAAAAAAAATATAGCAATGGTGCAGGAATCCAGCGGGAAGGGGTACATGGTAAAAGTTGGAACATATATTGGTACTAATTATGGTAAAATAATTGAAATTAAAAATGATGAAATTATTATAAAAGAACGAATAAAAAATTTTAAAGGGGTCTATGAAGATCTCATAAAAAAAATGAAACTTCAAAAAAAAGATAATGGGTAAAAATATGCGACAATTGCCGAGGAATCAATTTAGAAAAGTTTATTGGATTATTGTAGGTTTTATTATTTTAGGTATATTCTTTTTCCCCAGCTGTGCTACTAAAAAAGATCAAAGCATCAACAATGCCGACATCAAACCACTTCAAGAAGAAAAAGTAGACTCAGAGGCTACAAATGAACCAATAAATAAGAGCAAAATTGTTACAGCTATTGAGGTGACTCACAAATCAGATGCAGTTGAAATATTTATCAAAGGGAATAAAGAACTCAAGTATACCTCTATCAAGCAATCTTTCCCTTTTGGGATAGCTATCTATCTCCCAGACACTATTTTAGATGAAAATATTACCTCTATAGTACCTGAAACAGGTGATATCAGCAATATTATTTCATCCTATGCTGACAAAAACAAAACAACAGCAAAAATTGAAATCTTACTCAACAAAGACCTGCCATATAATATTGAAAAAAAAGCAGAAACTCTACAGGTTATTATTGCCACTGACAACAAAATTGAAACTCCCGATAATAAGCAGGCAGATGCTTTGAAGCAAGATACTAAAACACTGCAAATTCCCAAAGGGATTGCCACTCTTTCTGAGATTGAGTTTAATGTTGAAGATGAGGGGTATACAGAATTAACACTGACCACTTCCCATCCAATTAAATATTCTTTCTCCAAAGGCAACAAAGGGATACTTTATTTAAACCTCTCTAAAACTGATATCCCGCGCAGACATAAACGCCCATTTGAAACAAAATATTTCAAATCTGCTGTTTCCAGAATTTTACCAATACAAAAGTCTAAAAATAGTAAAATAGAAATAAGTATGCGCGAAAAAGTTCCATATCAGGTTGTTCAAGATAACAATATAATTACTGTACGTTTTGAACCATCCAGTATTGAACCGCCAAAATTTACTAAAGCCGAAAAAATTGCAGCTCAGAAGGCTGCTGAAGGCAATAATTCCAAGGTTGCAAGCAGAGAATTAACTCCACCAAAAACTTTTGACAATCCAAAGCAGGCCAAACCAGAAACTGCTGAGAATTACAAAAAAGATGAAGGCTCAAAACCAACAAGTGCGGTGAAAAATTCTCCCAAAGTTACTCAAGTGACAACTCCTGCTACGACAAAACTAACACCGCAAGAAATTGCATATAAGGCTATGGTTGGCGAAACTGAATATACAGGCGAAAAAATTAAACTTGATTTTTATGAGACAGATATAAAGAACGTATTTAGAATTCTAAGCGGCATAAGCAGTAAAAATTTTGCAATAGATAAGAATGTAACCGGTAATGTTACTCTAACTCTTGACAAACCGATCCCATGGGATCAAGTACTTGATTTAGTTCTATCAATGAATCAATTAGGTAAAACAGAAACAGGTGATGTAATTCGAATTGCAACACAAGCGACACTCTCCAATGAAGCAAAACAAAAACATGCAAAATTTGAAACCATGCAAAAAGCAAAACAGGCACAAGAAGCATTACAGCCCATGATAACTGAATATATTCCTATTAATTATGCTAATGCTGCTACAGATATCATGCCCCATGTAAAAAAGATACTGACTCCAAAAAGAGGCAGTGTAAGTGTTGACACACGTACTAATATGATAATTATCACCGATACTAAGGAAGTCGTTGATAAAACAAAGCATCTTATTTATACTCTGGACAATGTTACTCCTCAGATTATGATAAGTGCCAAAATTG
>JAIOSM010000117.1 GCA_021107575.1 Desulfobacteraceae bacterium
AAAGATAAAAATAAACTTATGCAAATTAAGGATTTTGAACATATGGAAAATAAAAAATATAGCATTAACCACGACATTTCCTGTCGTGTCGAGGAACCGGAAGGAGCAGTGCTGTTTAACCCGGAGACTGATGCAGTAAAAGCTATCAATCCGATTGGACTTGCCATATGGCAGGTATTGGAATATCCATTAGATAAGCGTGAAATCATTGAGCATCTATTAGATATATGTGAAGGCGTGCCTAAAGAATCTGTTGCTCAAGATGTAGATGAATTTATTGACAAACTTATAACTGATGGATTTATCGGAGAAGTTGTTAAATGAGCTGTGAGATACCAGAGCCTGAAAAAACACAAATAGAGAAAAAAGAATTAAATCTCCCCGAAGGGGTGCCTCCTTTAGGATCATTTTATCTTTATCTTACAACTGGGTGTAATCTTTGCTGCAGGCATTGCTGGATTAATCCTGTCTTTGAAAAAGGGGTGCCATCGCCTGGTGAATATATAGATTTTAAACTGCTCAAGGATGCAGTAAAAACAGGAAAGACCCTTGGTCTGTCCAATGCTAAATTAACAGGCGGAGAACCACTTTTGCATCCACAATTTATTGATATTGTAGATTTTTTCCATGAACAGAAAATACCTCTGACCATGGAGACCAATGGTACACTGATCGATAAAGAAACAGCAATTCATTTAAAAAAAAATTCAAGTTTGTGGCACATCTCGGTAAGCCTGGACAGTCCACGTGCTGACTACCATGACTGGTTCAGAGGGGTTAAAGGAGCATTTGAAAAAGCAGTCCAGGGAATCAAACATCTTGTAACAGCCGGATTCCACCCTCAAATAATTATGTGTCCCCATAAAGGTAATTTGCATGAAATAGATGACCTGGTTAAGTTAGCTGTTGACTTAGGAGCCGGATCTGTAAAATTTAACCCAATCAACGGTGTTGGCAGAGGCAAGACTTTTCAGGAAAAGGGAGACAGCCTGAATTTTGACGAGACCATGAATTTAGTACACTACATAAATAATGACTTGCAGCAGAAAACCCCCATTAAATTGATTTCCTTGCTTCCACCGGCGCTCCATTCTATTAAAGAACTGCTCGTCATGGGCAGGCATAGTGGAACCTGCCGGGTAATAAATATTTTAGGTATCTTAGGTTCCGGTGAAATGGCTCTCTGCGGAATAGGTCAAACCATTCCTGATCTTTGTTTTGGAACTTTAGGTAAAAATGATTTAAGAGATGTATGGATCAATCATCCTCGGCTGAAAGAATTGCGAGAAGGGTTAACAGGAGAATTTCCCGGCATTTGTGGAGACTGCATTCATTCATCCACTTGCTTTATGCATTGTGTTGCACAAAATTATATAGAGAATGGGAAATTACTATCCCCGGATTCAATGTGTATGGAGACTGAAAAACGAGGTCTGTTTCCTGATTCAAGACGTCGGTTCAATACTCAAAAGGCTGACACCAAGATAAATTCTATATGAAAAAACCTTCTGATCCTTTTCATCCCAATGGTCTTTTTTTGCATGCAGCAGGAGTCTTAAGACCAGAAGGAGTGATGCTATTTTTAGGTCACTCAGGTTCCGGGAAATCGACTCTCTCCAAATTGCTGTCTGATCATTTTAAGATACTGAGAGATGACAGAGTGTGTATGCAAATGAAAAAAAACGGCATGTGGTTTGTTCAAGATGGCTTTAATAATTCAACAAGTTATCCTTTACTTTCTATTACTCGAATTTTTGGAGCCAAGCATGCCGAACTTATACCTATCTTGCCAATTAAAACTTGCGAATATCTTATGGATGCTGTCTTTGAAGTTGATCATCAACAAAAAACAAGAAAAATTGAACTTGAACAACAATGGTTTGCTCAAACTGCTCAAATAGCCAAAAAATACCCAGGCTGGCTTTTAAAATTTTCTTTGCATAAGTCAGATATTCTTTATCAATTGCAAAAAATGAATATATCTGATACTTTAAAAATTAATTCGATTACAAAAGGAGAATTGCCTCATGAAGCAAAAAAAGAAACTTAAGTATGAAAAACCTGAAAGCATGGATATTGGCAAAGCTGCTGCTGTCCTTGGCGCGATTTGCAGTTATGGAAACCTAGCGGCAGATGGATGTAATATTGGAGATGACCCTGATGTGCAACCATATTGCCCGCAAGGTAATGTTGCAACTGGTAATTGTCATCCTGTTGGCGGAACCGCTGGTGCTTCTTGCCATGATGGTGGCAGTCCTGGTTGGTAACAGTCGTAACCAACCAATGAAGAAACGAATGAAACGAATATTTCAAGGTCATAGCATGAAGGGAATATTTCGGACAGGAGATATCCTTACTCTATACCCCATAGACATAGGCGATGCCCGACTCGGAGATGTAGTGGTTTTTTATTCCAGACACATGTTACCCCCAAAAGAAATCGTGCACCGTGTTGTACACAGAAACTCATGCGAGCTTATAACCCGAGGGGACTCTGCTAAAAACAGAGATGCAGGTACAGTCAATCAGGATTTATTAATAGGCAAGGTCAGTCACAAAGAACGAAATAGCCGTGTTTCAGTTGTTCATGGCGGTTGGATAGGATTAATAAAGGGACGTTTACTGAACCTTTTCTGGGACTCAAAGCGGCTTATCGCCCGCAGTATTCAAAAACCGTATGCTATTCTAAAAAAATCAGGCATTGTCTGTCAAATCTGGAAGCCTGATATAACCCGAATTTTAATAAATACATCAAATGGACCTTTTATCCAGTTTGTTCATAACAAACGTGTCATTGCACGCTCATGGCCCGAACAGGATAAATCTGAGTGCAAAAAACCATGGGATTTGATTCTAAATAATAATCAGACACAGGCCTTATAACTTGTTATTCTGAGTAGCGATTGCAGGATCTATTCCTGCAACAAGTGACTGTTTCTCAAACCAGTCTGCATAAGGGCCATCCATTTTCCGGAGTTTGGAATGGGGGCCTTGTTCTACAATCTTACCGTCTTGAATCACAATAACTTTATCAGCCATCTTGACGGTTGAAAACCTGTGACTTACTAATACAGCACTTTTCCCCTTTAAAAGCTTTTTAAAATTTTTAAACACTTCATATTCGCTGTCTGCATCAAGCGAACTTGCAGGTTCGTCCAGAATTATCAGTTCACCACTACCCATGAATGCCCGCGCAAGAGCAATCTTCTGCCATTGCCCGCCACTGAGTTCCTCTCCTTTTTTAAACATTTTTCCAAGAATTGTATCATAACCATGGGGGAGCTGCCTAATAAAAGCGTCTGCATCTGCTTTTTCAGCAGCCTCTTGTATTTTTATACTCTTAGATGAAGTTTTTATATTACCTATCCAGATATTTTTTTGTGCTGTAAAATGATACTTTGCAAAATCCTGAAACATTGCACCGATTTTTGATTGCAAATCCTTTACCTTAAACTCTCTGATATCTGTCCCGTCAATTGATATAGTTCCTGATTCCGGATCGTACAAGCGGCACAGCAATTTGGTGAGGGTGGATTTGCCTGCGCCATTTTTCCCGACAAGGGCAACTACTTCACCGGGTTTAATGGAAAAGGTAATATCCTCAAGAGCTTTTTTTTCAGACAAAGGATATGTAAAACTGACGTTCTGAAAGAAGATGCCTTGTTTAATTTTTTCGGGCATTTTTTCAGGAGCAGGAGGATCCTTGATTTTTTCTTTTATATTCATGAATTCATAGAAATAGGCTATAAAAAGATTGTCTTCGTAAAGACTTGTTACGCCGCCAAGCAGGCTCTTAAAATAGCCAAGCCCTCGCTGGATAGCCTGGTAGTACATAACAAGATCTCCAATGGAAATATGTCCATGGACTGCTCTATATACAATAAAGCAGAGCAAGCCAAACATTATCGTTAGAGGAATGCCCTGGGCAAAAACTGAATAAATACTTCGTTTTGCGCTTATGCCAAGCATTTCTGTTCGTAAAACTTTTCTAAGGCGGGAAAACTGCTGCCCGAATAATCCACCCAGATTGAATAGTCTGAGTTCCTTGGCATGAATATATCCGGTAATGAGCCAGCTCAGGTATGAAACCTCCCTCTGAGTTTCTGTTCTTTTACGCTGCCACTTATACATTATTTTTGAAAATTTTATTCTGACAAGGACACCCGGTATGGCAGCAGCAAGAAGGATAAGGGGTACTGCCCAGTGAAAATAAATCAACAAAGCGGTCACTGCCGTAAGGGAAACAAGATTCTGGCCAAAACTTATCAGGTTATTTACAATTCTTGCGGGTCGATGGGGTCCTTCCATCTGAGCACGATGCAGAGTATCAAAATATGAAGGGTTTTCGTAAAACTCCAAATCAACTTTAATGGATTTTTTATGAAGCACATCGTAAATATAGTCAGAAACATTCAAAGAAAGATTTTCGCTGGCAAACCCTGAGATCTGCTGACAGACTATTTGTAACATGCCTATAGAGGCAGCGATTCCCACAAGGAATAATACCTTGTCAAAACCTTCGCCATTAGATGCAATAGCTATTCCTGCCTGGTCAACAATCAGTTTGATAAGATAAAGCATTGCCAGGGGAAAAAATCCCTGGATAAACACAAGAACACTTAAAAACAATACAGCTTTTGGGGATGCCTGCCAGACAAAACCAAGTATTTGTTTCAAATGTACGATAAATGATAGCTTGTCAGCGGTTGATACCTGTTCCTTCATAGGTTTTTGTATATCTTATAATAGGCAAAAAAGCAATATGAACCTTTTTTCTAAAAAAAAGCATTGCTTTCATTTACATCATCTTATATTTAATATTTATAAACCAATATTAATCAAAGGGAGGGAACATGATATACAAACTTTTTATCAAATGCTTTATAGGCTTGACAGCAATTCTATTTTTAGCAGGTTGTGTTGCAAAAGGACCTGTACAACCTTTACCGGCTTTTTCACCTGCAAATTTTGATTCAGGCAGCTATGCATCCAAGGTTGATAATTTTTTAGTTGTTTTTGATGCTTCAAGTTCCATGCTTGATTGTTATAATGGCAACAAAAAGTTTATTATTGCAAAAACATTTGTTGATAGAATGAATCAAAACATACCTCAACTCGGCCAGAAAGCAGGGTTTAGATCATTTGGGCATTTTTCTTCAGTTTCAAACATTGATACAGAGCTTTTTTATGGAATCAGCGATTACTCTACCAGTGAATTTGCTAAAGGAATTGATAAGATAACACCTGGAGGATACACCCCTTTATATAAAGCTCTCCAGGTTGCAGGGAATGACCTTGAACCCCTTGCCGGCAATAAAGTAATAATACTTGTAAGTGATGGTCAAAAAGCGGACATGATTGTTCCAAACACTCTTGATTATGCACAGCAACTTAAAGATAAATTTGGTTCTTCCTTGTGTATTTACACTATTTTAGTAGGAGACTCACCTGAAGGGGCAACACTTCTGAATGACATCGCAAAAATAGGCGGATGCGGTTTTGCTTCAAATGCTGACGACTTATTGGCAAGTGCGCCAATGGCAAATTTTGTAGAAAAGGTATTTCTCTCAAAAAAATCTGCACCTAAGAAAGCCAAAAAAGTAAAACCTGTAAAAAAAGTAAGAAAAGATTCAGATCATGATGGTGTTTTTGATGAGGATGATCTGTGTCCCAACACACCACGCGGTGCAAAAGTAAATTCCAAAGGCTGCTGGTCTTTTGGCGATGCGCTTTTTGATACTGACAAAACAAATATTAAACAAAAGGCATTTAATCTTTTAAACGATGCTTACAAGATTTTTGTACAAAACCCTGAGATGAAAGTTACTCTTAAAGGGCATACTGACAGCAGAGGAGCAGATGAGTATAATATGGACTTATCCTTGCGAAGAGCAAATGCTGTTAAAGCATACTTTGTGAATCAGGGGATTGACCCTGCAAGACTATCAGTTCAGGCTTTTGGAGAATCAAGCCCTATTGCATCAAATGATACTGATCAGGGCCGTGCTTTAAACAGGCGGGTTGAGCTGTCACCTGAAAGATAATAAAGAATAAACAGTGCGCTAAAATTGTGAGTTCATGACCATGACAGGTTATGAACTCACAATCTTTTTGTATCAATATGCTCAATTATCTTTTGTAATTGGTTCTGAGAAAAAAATGGCTTAAATCTATTTCTAAGCATCCACTCTTTTTTATTAAAATCATAATATCCTAAATATATTTTTCCATAATAGATCACAGAACTATTGTTTGTTTTTTTTATAATTGAAAGATGGTTATTAAAAACAACTTGTCCGATTTTATTTGAAACCCATAAAACCGGTTTTAAATTGCAGATTGGCTTTATAAAAACATATGAAAATAGTGTTAGTCTTTTAATTAATAGACATTTTTTTCCTGTTAAATAACCTGCAAATCCATTTCTTATTGTATGTATTTTGTTTTTTCTTCTGACTTGAGTTAACTTGCCAATTATATCTACTTTTGTAATTGAATAATGGTCTTTCTTTAAATTGTTATCGCCTTTTGTATAGATTTTTTTATCTTCAATTTTTGTTACTCTATGTAGAATGTTTTTATTTTCTATCTGGTAGCTGATAATATCACCGATTGTAACACTACTGTTCTCTAAAGAAACGATTTCGTCTCCGGGAAGGAGTGTTGGAAACATGGAAGCTCCAACAACAAAAGTTAAATTGTTATCAGTCGGTTCAGGCATTAGAATCTATAATTTCCTGGATTTTCAGCCAGAATTGACCATTAAGGCTTGCATTAAGTCGATATGAGGGTACTGATTCAATAATATTGCATGCATTGTTAAATATGGCTGTTCTAAAATTTTTCAATTCAGGATTAGTATTAAAAGCTTTATAATGAAATTTAATTAAAAGGATTGCGGCATTATAAAACTCATAAGCAGCTTTTGATTGATCTATTTGAATAACTTTGTCTTTATCTGATTTGTTCAGGAAAAAAATCATCTTTAGAGGAATAGAATAATTAATATCTCTTGGTGTTGGGAGAGTGTTTTCCGAACATTCACTAATTGTAATAAATGGATGTATTTTATATTTATCGCCTTTCTTAACTATAAATGCCTGGTCGTCGGACAAACCTTTCCAGGGCGCTTGTACCCTTCTGTAACCTGTGGTCTTGCCTACTCCGCTTCCTCCTACCAATAAAATCCCGTTCCCTTTATATTCTAAGAGTAAAGAATGGACTGGTATCCCCCCTTTGGGGATAATCTCATTATGGATAACAAAAGAAACAGCATGGAACATTTGCTGGATCAAAACAGTATGCATTAATTTGGTATTGTTATCAGAGGGGCATTTGAAAAAACAAAATTTGCCCTTATTTTTACCCTGAAATTTATATTTGAAAATATCATTTATTAAAGGGCTGACTATTAAATTGTAATCTTTAACTTCAGTCTCCTTATCGCTTATCCATAATAAGGGCTCCGTTATATTATTCTTTGTTTCGAGATTTAAAAGATCAGATATTATTTTTTGAAATTGGCTTAAGGAGTCGGATATTTTTATAGTTATTGAAAAATCAGAATCGTCTCTTAATGAAAGATAGTGTCTCATGATGGCTATTAATGAGCGGCTGAGCCGCCTGTACTACACCTGCTGGCTGCAGAACCGCCTGATGCATTGCACCTGCCGCCGGCAGAACCGCCAGGGCCGCATGCGCCTGAGGCAGAACCGCCTGATGGATTGCATGAGCTTGCAGCAGAACCGACCCCGTGGCATGATGCACATTCCAAAGAATCCACAGATTCAAAGCTTTCCAGTACAGGCTTTTCCCATTTTAATGTTTTCATTATATTTCTCCTGTTTATTCCTTTTAACTTTTCAACCTGGTAACAGGGAATAAACCTTTTGTATATGCTTTATTACAAAACCATCCGGGCGCGAATAAATTGTTTGTGCTATAATAATTATTTGCCGGGCAATATCCAAAACAGATCATTTTAAATATACAATTTGAACACACACCTTCAACCTTCTCCGGCAGTCCATTTCTTATTATATCAATTATTTTGTTGTTTTTCCATATTTTTCCCAAATTATTTTCCAAACCATTGTCCTCAAGGGGAGAACCAATATTTCCCAGAATAAGCTCTTTAATATTTTCACCAATACCGCAGATTGAAATATCTCCGTTCCATAGAACACCCAAAATGTTTTTTATTGCACAGCCGCTCCCGCAACCATGTTTATAGCCACTTAACATATAGCTTAAAGGTAAAAAAGCAGGTGGTATACTATAAACCAGTCTTAACTCAGTTTCTGGCTGTAACTCATCTGTAATATATCGGCCGATTTCTATATAATCTGAAATTGTCAAATTCTCATTATTTTTATATATACTTTTACCGCGCTCAGTAGGCTGCACAATGTTAAACTTGACAGATTCACATCCATTATCTATTGCAAATTTTATCATGTCATCAACATGATCTCTATTCCTTTTTACCAGGCTCATGATAATTTGAGCTGGCAGGCCTGCGTTAACACAATGCTTTAAACCTCTAACAGCGGTTTTATAGCATCCTTTTACCCCGCGAAACCACTCATGGGTTTCTTTATCTGTGCTGTCAATACTTATTGAAACAAAGGGATCATCGCACTTTTTAATTTTCTGAGCTGATTCAGATGTAATTAAGCATCCATTACTTTCTATTACGAGTCTTAATTTTTTTTTATAAACAATATCGAGTAACTTATCAATGTAAGGATGCAAAAATGGTTCCCCGCCGGTAAGTTTAACGCTTTGCAGTCCCAGGGGTATTGCCTGATCAATACATTCAGTAAAATTTTCAACACTTATCGATGGTACATTGCCGGTCAGAGTCTGATATTTTGGATTAATCCAGCAATGCCTGCACTTTAAATTGCAACCTTGAGTTAAATAAAAATAAAGGCTGGTCAAGGGGTAGTTTTCTATAACTTTTCTCCTGCTAAACCTTTTTTAAGCAACGAATCAATATACTCCTTCACATATTTTTCGGCATCTTCGGGAATATCTTCACAGTTTTTTTTAAGATCTGCAATTATGTCAGATATTGTATTCTTCCCATTAAGCTGCTTCCAGATATATACACCAACCGGATTGATCCCAAATCCCTCACCATTATCAGGATTAAAAAGGATTGCCCAGTCATCAAATTCTTCACGAAGGATTATTTCCGAATTTGCTATTATCATCTTACCAGTTATTTCAACTCCATAAAAATTAACAAATCATTGCTTAAATTATATTTTTTGATTGATAAAATAATACAATATAAATACATTTTTTTCAACTTGCTCCTTTTATTACAATAAAGCTTATGGTAAAATATTATCATACTTTTAATTAAAAGGTGTATTCTATATTGAAAAAACGAACATGCATAAGATTTACAATTCCGGGCACAACGCTATACTATAAAAAAAGAAGGCTTTTTTTTAATCGACCTAAATATTCACAAAATTATTTTCCGGTTTTAAATATGAGCAAAGGAGGGGCAAGCTTTCTGACTGATCAGCGTATCAAGCCGGGTTCAGCAATTGTTGTTAAACTTACAATACCTGATATTGATTCGCCGCTTGAAATCCTCTGTACCACAAGGTGGATTGCAAAAAATCGTGAAGAAAGTTATCGTTTTCAAACAGGAATTTCATTTAACACATATGGGGAGAGTAAGAACCAAAACTCACCTGAAGTTCTTAAAACTTTTAACAGACTGGAGAAAAATTTTACAAAATTGTGAAAAAAGCCTTGCAAAATTGTGAATTGTTTGTTACAAAAGGTTAAGAAAAATTCTTTTTTGAGGTATGGTATGGATAAAACAATTAAAAGTAGATTAGTTCTGTTTGTTCTTATTTCAATATTTATTATTGGAATTGTTCCCAATTGTCTGGCAGTGGAAAAGCAGAAAACAGAAAAATGGATAACAGAATATACTTCCATGTTAACTCAAGCGACTGGCAACGAAGATGAGAAAAAAATACTGCTCAAAAAAGCTATTACAAAGGCTTTGGATGGGGATGCACCTCCCTGCGAAGTTATGCGAATCGCAATTGGTTTAGACTACAAAGCTTATTTTACAATAAGATATATTTATGAGTACAGCAGCGAAGTAAAGCTTGATGAACTCTGCTGGTGCGCCACTAGCGACGGGGTTGAAAAATATATAATTTCAAAAGCTGCAGCTGATGCCAGAACGCCAGATAATGATCCGGTATTCAGACAAAATGAAATAGCAAAATCAGAGTGCCTCAGAGAAGGACTTGCATATACAGCTGTACTAAATGCTCCTGATCCGATTATACCGCCGCCGCCGCCACCACCAAATCCGAAATCACCGATTACGCCCTGACCAATAAAAATTATTATTGCTTAATTAAAAAAGACCCTGTGTTTAAAGCACAGAGTCTTTTTTTTGTTGACAAACTTTTCTCCAAAGTTGTATACCTACATAAAACATCTATACTGCATCAACAATTTTAACCATTGCTCTTTGGGGGGAGTGTATTCATGATAAAAAAAATAATCATCATTTTCGTTGCCTTATTGTGCCTGTCCGTTTTTTCACTTCAAAATATTTTTGCTGAAGATATCCCAACCGGACAAACATCTGAGGAAGAAAAAAAAAGTGATGCTCAGAATACTAATCAGAATACAGGAATCACAGCTGATGTTTTTGGCGACAAAGGAGGTCATTTCCATCCATTCCTAACTGTTGAAACTATTTACTCAACTAATCTTTTTTATACAAATAGAAATGAAGATAGCGGTTTCACTACAATTGTCGCGCCGGGTATCTGGCTTGCGCTTCCTGAAAGCCGTGAAAAGCTCATGACTTTGACAACATCCAAAGATACTCCGGGTGGTGTTGAATATAGTCATATGCAGGCTGATTCATCACGAAGAATGCAGACATATTTTTTGTATTCACCTTCCTTTGTATATTATTCAGGTAATTCTAAATTTAATCATACTGATCACACAGTAGAAGGTCTTTTTAGTTATAACTTTGGATTTGATCTATCACTTGAGATCCTTGATCAATACAACAGGAAAAGCGACATTAATGACAATGGCCTTGCTGAAATAATTGACGAATATGATGACAATATTTTCAGCATTGTTGCTTCATATGAGCCCTCCCCCAGATTCAAGATCAGGCTGGATTACTCACACTATCTTGTAACGTATGATAAAAACATTAATGAATTCAGAGATAGAAAAGATAATTCGTTTGCTGCCTATATTTTTTATAAGTTCATGCCTAAAACCTCTGTTTTTATAGAATATGAACGCACAAATGTTAGTTATGATTACCGTTCAAACAACGACTCTTACGAAAATAGATATTATACAGGTATTGACTGGGAAATATCTGCCAAATCCAAGGGTCAGATTAAAGTTGGATATCTTGAAAAAGAGTTTGATAAACTTGACGATAGAGACCAGGAAGACTTTTCCATGGAAGCTCAAATCCAACATGCAATTACCCCAAAATCTTCCATTGTTTTTAATGCATATCAAAAATACCATGAGACAAGTACAGCAAACTCATACTTTATCAGAACCAGGGGAGTTGGCTCAGCTTTTCTCTTAAGATTCAGTCAAAAATGGTCCGGTGCAATCAATGCATCATACGTTGAAGAAACATATCAGGGAAGCAGCCAAAACGGAATATTTGATGAAAGAGAAGATAAGACATTCGGTATTGGCCCTGCTATAAAGTTTGATGCAAAACAATGGCTTGTATTTGAAGGTGGTTTTCATTATACTAAAAGAAATTCGAACTATGATATATACGATTATACCAATGAAATGATTTATCTGAGGATGAAGATTGCTCTCTAACTTTTGCTTAAATAAAAAAAAACTTTTATTTCTTTTTAGCTTAGCAATATTTTTCATTTTTACACCTTTTATCTGTGCAGAAAACTACATCATTGGAGAAGGAGATGTCCTAAGCATCTATGTATATGAGAATGATGACCTTTCCAAAACTGTCAGAGTTAATGCTGACAACTCAATAAGAGTCCCTCTCCTGGGAGAAGTAGACATCAAAGGTCTTACTGTTCCCAAAATTGCCTCAAAGCTTGAAAGCCTTTTTGCTGATGGTTATCTAATAAACCCACAGGTCGATGTCTTTATTAAAGAGTTTAAAAGTAAAACTGCTATTATTCTCGGCCAAATCAAATCTCCGGGGCAATATGAATTAAGAGGAGAAATATCTTTGCTTGAATTTGTATCCAAAGCAGGTGGCTTAACTGTTGATGCCGGGAACAGTGCCACTATAAAAAGGGCTGACTCAAAAAAAAATAAAACAAACAAAATCACTATTGATCTTGATAAACTGATCAGAGAGGGTCATACATCCTTAAATCTGCCAATCCAAAACGGTGACACTATATATATTTCAAAGGCAGACGTGTACTATGTTTCAGGAGAAGTAGAAAACCCTGATGCGTATAAATTCGAATCTAATATCACTGTTATAAAAGCGATTATTAAAGCCGGTGGCTTTACCGGAATAGCTGCTAAAAAGGATGTGAGAATTATCAGGGAAATTGGTGGAGAAAAAAAAGTATTTAAAGATGTGAATATGGATGAAATGATACTTGCAAATGATGTAATTATTGTACCGGAAAGCTTTTTCTAATGGATGATAAAGAAATAAATATCAGAGATTACTTACAGGTAATCTTAAAACGTAAGAACAGTGTGATAACTTTTTTTGCTGTCACTGTTATTTTAACAATTATAATAACATTCACATCAACTACCATACCACTATTCACTGCAACAACTGATGTGATGATTGAACGGAACAGCACTCTTTCATTAACAGGATACAGATATTCCGGGTATGGCTATGATCCGTTTTTTACCGCAACCCAATCTCATATTATCAGCAGTGCAGAAGTTGCAAAAAAAGTAGTAGCTTCTCTGGGCAGTGAAAAAATATATGATGCTTTTTTCCCAAAAACAGAAGTAAAAAAATCCTTTATTGCCGAGTTTAAAACCTGGTGGTCAGATTTATATTCATCAACAAAGAAACTTATAGGTATTGAAAAACTATCATCATCTAAAGAAGGCGGGCAAAAAATATCTGGATTTGGCTCTTCGACCTATGTACCGCCTACTAAAGCTGAGCAACTCCAAAGTGCCATCAGAGGCGGGATATCTGTTGTGCCGATTGAAGAGACAAAAATTGTTCAAATAAG